>JAWOGV010000301.1:0-6554 GCA_046496605.1 Acidimicrobiia bacterium
CCGAAGGCGACGTTGCCGAGCGCGGACAGCCAAGGCAGCAGGGCATGGCTCTGGAAGACCACGCCCCGTTCGAGCGACGGACCGCCGATCTCGCGACCGCCCATGACCACCACCCCTTCGGCCGGCTCGTCGAGTCCGGCCAGGACGTTCAGGATGGTAGTCTTGCCGCATCCGGAGTGACCGATGATGCAGGCGAATTCGCCCTTCTCGATCCCGAAGAAGATGTTCTCGAAGACTGTGGCGTCGGGTGCTCCGCCCACGCCGGGGAAGCGCTTGGTCAATCCCTCGATCTTAAGGAAAGCCTGAGACATGCTGCTCACTCCTTGTACGTCACCGCGCGGGCCAACTGCGCGAGCGCGGTGTCCAGCATCATGCCGACCAATCCGATAAAGAGGATGGCGCTGATGATGTTGGTGATGGACAGGTTGTTCCACTCGTTCCAGACGAAGTAGCCGATACCTGTGCCCCCGACCAGGCCGCCAACGTCGCGTCGACAATCCCGCACCTGAGTGCTTGCCAATCGGTGAACACGACCGGAATACGCAGTGTCGTGGCATAGGTTGTCGGGACCGTGCGAAACCGAATCGTCCTCCTTGCAGCAGCGATCAGCGTGATCGGCGTGGCCTGCACATCGACCGGCTACGAGTTCGATGGCCTGGTGCCGACCTCGTCGACGGTGGCCGACTCCGATGGTGTCGCTCCCGGCGAAGGGGTCGTCGTGGCACCGGCTGAGCGAGCTTCGGCAAGGAACCAGGTCGGTTACGCCTTCCCCCCTGCGCCCCCCATCGACTCCGGCCCGGCTGATCCCGGGCTCGTTGCTGACATCGAAGCCTTGATTCGAGGGCTCGACGTCTCGTTCAACTTCGAGACGCTGGCACGCATCGGTGATTCGGGTGATCCGCGTGTTGCGTGGCTCCTGTCCGACATCCTCCGGTTCGTCGGACGGGGTGAGGTCGAGACCGCGCTCGTGGCTGCGTTCGAGAACCTCACGGGTGCATCGCTCGCCGACGACCCCGTGCTCGAGCGCAGTTCCTGGCAGTCGATGACCGATCATCTCATCGCATGGGACTTCCCTGCCCTCGAGGGATACCCGCAGTGGAAGTCCCAGCTCTTCACGAGGGTTGAACCGAAGTGGCAGGCCTTCTTCGACGATGGTGATGCGCTCATCGACTGGCGGATCGTGAGTTGGGGAGGCGTCCTGATCGACGACCGCCCGCTCGGGACCGTGACGGGATGCGTTCGCGGGTGCATCCCTGCCCTCGACGACCCTGCCGTCACCGACGCCGGCGGGGGGAACTGGTACCCGGATGATCGGATCGTGTTCGGCGTGACCGTCAACGGGGAGTCCCGTGCATATCCGAAGAACATCATGGAGGTCCACGAGATGGTGAACGACACCCTCGGTGGACGACGGCTCGGCATCCCGTACTGCACCCTCTGCGGATCGGCGCAGGCGTACTTCACCGACGAGGTCCCTGACGGTGTCGCGGAACCGATCCTGAGGACGAGCGGTCTGCTCTCGCGGTCGAACAAGGTGATGTACGACCTCGTCACGTTCTCCGTGCTCGACACCTTCACGGGTGAAGCACTCTCCGGTCCACTCCTGGACGACGGCGTGACCCTGTCGCAGACCTCGGTCGTGACCTCCACCTGGGGCGAGTGGAAGGTTGCCCACCCAGATACCACGATCGTCGCCCGTGACGGCGGTATCGGTCGCTCGTACGACCTCGACCCGCTCGGCGGACGCGACGACGACGGACCGATCTTCCCGATCGGGGACGTCGACGACCGACTCCCCGTCCAGGCCAAGGTGCTCGGCGTCATCGACGGAGGCACCGCGATCGCCTTCGACGTCGAAGGGGCGCTGGCGACGATCGCCGCCGGGGGAGCGGTGATGTGGAATGGCATCGAGCTCGTCGCTGATGGATCCGGCGTGCGCGCCACGCGCATCGACGGGACACCCGTTGTCGCGCACGAGGCGTTCTGGTTCGCCTGGAGCCAGTTCCACCCCGACACCCTGGTGTGGACGACGAGCCGCTGACCGGTCAGCGGCTGTCGCACCTAGCCTTCGACCATGGTCGGCGGCGTCGTCTCGCAGGGACGGGAGCACTCGTGGTCCTGGCCGCTCGCGGACTGGGATCGGATGTGGCGGCCCGAGATGTGGCGGCGACACCCGCCGAGCCCTCACCCTGCTCATCTGGGGCACATCGCAGCGATCCTCGCACTCGGCCTCTACGCGAACGTGATCGTCAACGAGGTGCTCTCACCGCCGTGGTACATCCCGTTCAATCTCGGGATCATGGGGGTCGCCGTCGTCGTTGCCCGGAGGGCAGGCACCACATGGACCTCGATGGGGATGCGCCCCGACCGCACCCGCCGCGGCGTCGAGGTGGGCGCAATCGCCGTCGTGGTTGTCATCGTCGTGACCATCGTGGCGATGACGACAGAAACGGCCAGGGAGGTCGTCAGGGACGAGCGCATCATCGAGAGTTCGGTGTGGCTGTCGATGTTCCACGCTCTCGTGCGCATCCCCCTCGGCACTGCCCTCTACGAGGAGGTTCTGTTCCGGGGGGTGGTCTTCGGCATGCTCGCACGTCGCTACACGCCTCTGACCGCGGCGATCTGGTCGTCGCTCCTGTTCGGGGTCTGGCACGTGCTGCCTGCCCTCGATGCGGTCGCCACCAATCCCGTCGGTGATCTGTTCGCGGGTGCGGCAGGGATCGGGTGGGCGCTTCTCGGCGCGGTCGTCAGCACCTTGATCGCCGGGCTCGGCTTCGTGTGGATCCGACTGTACGCCAACAGCATCGTGGCGGCGGTTCTGGCCCACATCGGCACCAATAGCACCGCGATCGTCGCGGCCGTCGTTGTGGTGCACCTTCTCCCCGGCTGAGACGACTCAGGCCGAACGGTCCTCACGATCGGATTCGATCCTGCGTGCCCTCGCGGGGTAGGCGCCCATGATCGCCGCACCTGCGAAGGCGGCGATCGGGATGATCCAGTTGACCGTGGCGTCCGTCGTTGCAAGCCCGAAGTACGCGACCGCAGCGGCGGCGCCGGCGAGCAGGAGGATGCCGACGATCACCGAGTGGGTGTGTGCAGGTGCAGGTGTGCTGCGCACCCGCCACTCGAACCGGGCGAAGATTGCGACGAGGATCAGCGTCACGGTCGTCAGTACGGCGAGCCAAACCACGCGGGTGAACCACCAGCGTGTCGTACCGGGCTCGATCCGGAACGCCGCGCCGTCGAAGGCGAAGAGGAACACCGACGCGACGAGGGTCATCGCCGTGAGGTGCCACAGGTAGATCGTCATGATCACGCCGGACACCGCCACGATGACCCGCCACGCGCGACGACGATGCGCGAAGCGGCTGATCGGCGCGCTCGTCGCCCAGATGATCCCCGCCTGGGTGAAGCCGAGGAGTGCGATGGCGAACGTGGGAGGCGTCATGTTCGTCAGTTCCGAGCCGGGAACCCCGACCATGGCCACGGGATACCAACCGATCCAGGTGACCAGAATCAGTGCGCCGAGAGAGCCGACGGCGACAGCGGCTCCGGTGGATGGCTGAACGCCGCCTCGTGTGATCTCCCGAGTCGCCCACCAGTAGCCGAGCTGATGGACGCCCGCCCACACGAAGAGGAAGTTCGCCCACCCGACGCCCGACACTTCCGCGCCGAATCGCAGGAGATCGATCGCAACGGCCATCGTGCACAGCGCCGCGAACGACCACAGCCCCCACGATCTCCACCACCGGAACGTCAGGGGTGCCAGCGCGGTGATCGACACGTACACGGCGATGAACCACAGGGGGACCGTGGCTGACATCGCTCCTGCGCGTACGACATCGGCAGGGATGAAGGGTCCCAGTGCAACGATCATCACCGTCCATGCGACCAGCAGTGGGATGACGGGTGTGTACAGCCTCCTCACCCTCTGGGTCACCCACTCCGAGTAGACGACTCCGCCAGACTCGCGGGACGCAAGGGCGCGCCCGTTGGAGTAGCCGCCGACCAGGAAGAACACCGGCATCACCTGCACGACCCACGTCACCCATCCGGCATATGGGATCCATTCGAGCGAGTTCATCAGCCGGATCTCGTCGTCGGGCGTCAGCCAGATCGAGGCGGCGAGCCAGTGCCCGAAGACGACGATGACGATCGCAGCGGCCCGCACGCTGTCGACCACGCGGTTGCGCGTCGGTGGTGTTGCATCTGCGATTCGTTCCGTGTGCGCCAGGTAGCTCGTCATCGGTTCCTCATCTCCGATGGGAACACTAGATCCGTGGTGCGCCGGCGTCCGGTCTCGCGCAGCACGTCCAAAGGTCCTCCCTTTCAGGGGGACGGGCGAACGCAGTGAGCCAGGGGGGCCTGCGAGCCTGCGAGCACGCGCGTGGGAACCGGCCGGGTCGTCAGGGGTCTTCGGACAGGGATCCCCCTGCATCGTCGCTTCGCTCCTCTGCCGTCCCCCTTGAAAGGGGGACGATCCGTGCGTCTCGCTTCGCTCTGCCGTCCCCCTGGAGTCTCCTCGGTGAGACGGCCGGTTCACCGTCCCAGACCCCGCCACCCAGCAGTGGGCAGCAGGATGTCGACCACGCAGTGGTCGTCCGTTCTGTGGAAAGGGGGACAAGAGGACTTGGGTCGTCATCCCTTCCTGGGGTTGCGTTGCGGGGAACGGACGGGTCTACTCCTCGGGCGGCGGGTCGCACTCCGATGCGCCCGTCCCGGACTGCGCGGCCACACCGTTCTCGATCACGTCACGCACCTTCCAGCGCATCCGCTCGACATCCGGGATCGGATAGTGGGCCGGTGTCCTGCCTGCGCTGTACCTCGGGGGGACGAGGCCGACCGTGGCGATGTCCTCGTAGTCGATCGTGCCGGCGATCTTCACCAGATCGGGGAGGAAGGCGACGGGGATGTCCGTCGTGACGTACTCCTTCATGAGGCGGAGCAGCTTGGGGAAGGATCTGACGAGGGTCACCGTGTCGGCCTGGGTCGCGGCGGCCTTGATGACGCAGCGCTGACGACCCATACGGGAGTAGTCGGATGAACCGATTCGCCAACGTGTGTATGCCAGCGCCTCGGAGCCGCTGAGGGTGTTCATGCCGGGCTCGACGTGGATCACGGCCTTCGGGAGACCTTCCTCGGGCGACGACACCTTGACGTGGTACGGCTCCTTGACATAGACGTCGACACCGCCGATGGCGTCGATGGTCCTGACGAACCCCGCCATCTCGACCATGACGTAGTAGTCGATGTCGATGTCGAGGAGGTGGCCGACGATGTCCCGCAATGCGGCAAGTCCGGGATCGACCTCCTTCCCGTACGTGGTCGTCCAATCCCGTGTCTTGCCGTAGACCTCGTTGAGCATCGCGGGGAAGCACTCGCAACTCTCGAACTCGGGTTCGTCGGGGATCCCGTCCCCATCGAGGTCGACCCAGGTGTCGGGAAAGCCATCGAGGTCGGCGTCGGTCAGGTCCCGCTCGATGACCTCCTCCTCGAATTCGACGAAGGCCGTTTGCAGGTGTGGGGGGAGGGGAACGAGCTTCAGGTTCCTCGGCAGCCCGAACATCGCGGCAGCGCCCGTCTCGAGGTCCACGGTCACGACGTTCATGGAGTCGGTGCGGAGGCCGTCGCGACCGGGTCCCGCATCGCCGCCAACCAGCAGGATCGTCATGCGCCTCATGTCGACGCGCTCGGTGAAGGGAACGAATGGGGCAACGGGTGTGGTCGGAGCCCGGATGTTGCCGATCGCCGCGATGGCGTCCGGGTCCCCGACGCCGGGCCTGAGGATCATGTTCCGTGACGACCGCGTCTCGACCTCGGGGATGTCGATGAGGGCAGGATCCGGCACTCCCGTCGAGTTCCTCGCCACGATCGTCGTCCCGGTCGTCGTACCCGGGTCGTCCATCTCCTCGCCGCTCGCCACGAACACCGAGTTGAGGGCGGAAATGGCCTGCGATCCATACACCCATCCCACGAGTTGGGGGATGGCGAGCACCGCGAGCATGACCGTGAGGGCGATCACCGCTCCGTGGGTTCGCGTCCTCGTCCTGGCCACCATCACGTATGCGTCCACGGACGCGCCGATGCGCCACACGAGGATGGCCGCGTTCGCGAACAGGATGCCTGTGAGGAAGCCCGGCTGGACGAGGAGTTCCGCCATGCCGATCGTGCCCCGCGTCCAGAAGGAGTACATCGCGGTGAGTACCAGCACGCTCGGCGAGAAGGCGATCGCGGCCCGATATGGATCGCCCGCGTACCACTGCCCTGGAAGAGATCATGCCAGTGTCTTGGCTTCTGTACTTCGACCCTCCAGTGTTCGATGAGAGGGATTCCCTTGCCAAGATGGTGGGATTTCCTGCAGACGCATGGGCACTAGAAAACCTTCAGCCCTGGCAAGGTTTCGGATGGGTGCCATTTGCCACCGCACCATGAAACTGCAGTTCGCGAGGACTTGCGCCCATTCGTGAGTGCCTGAAAAACCTGGAGACACACAGACTGCTGAGGAATTCAATGGAAAACAACGGGAAAACCGATGTCCTTCTCCGTGTTCTCCG
>JAWOGV010000056.1:0-4771 GCA_046496605.1 Acidimicrobiia bacterium
ACGCGACCAAGCGCGTGACGTCGGGAAGTCGTCCCTCGAAGCGGCTTCGTCGTGACGGGCGGGTACCTGGTGTCGTCTACGGGTCGACGATCGAGCCACAGCCCGTCCACGTCTCGGCGCGTGACCTCAATGCGGTCCTCCACACCGAGGCCGGTTTGAATGCGATCATCGAGCTCGACGTCGAAGGATCGACCGTCCTGACGGTGGCCCGCGAGGTGCAGCGCCATCCGGCGCGTGGCGAGATCGAGCACCTCGACTTCATCGAGGTCCGCATGGACACCGAGATCGACGCCGAGGTCGGCATCGATTACCTCGGCATCCCGATCGGCGTACGCGACGAGGGCGGCATGGTCGAGACGATCGAGAACAGCATCACCATCAGCGCGCTCCCGAATGCCATCCCGTCGTCGATCGAGGTGGACATCGAGCACCTCGCCATGGGCGACACGCTGAAAGTGTCCGACCTCCCCGTCATCGACGGTGTCACCTACGCCGCGGACGAAGACGCCCCGCTGCTCATCGTAACGGCACCGGCAGCGCTGCTCGTCGAGGCAGCAGAGGGCCTCGAGGCAGGAGAGACCGGCGACGCCGCCGATGCCTCCGACGAGGACGAGGGCTGATCGCGCAGATCGAGATGAGCCTCGTCGTCGGCCTGCGCAATCCGGAGGCCGCATACGACGGGACGCGCCACAACATCGGCGCCGTCGTCGTCGAGACCCTCGCCGGCCGTCACGATGCGAACTTCGGGCGCGCCCGCCAGGGCGTGCGCGCGGAGGTCGCGGAGGTCAACCTCGACGGCAGCCGCAGCGTGCTCGCGCTCCCGACGACCGCGATGAACCACTCAGGGCAGGCGATCGCGCCCGTGGTGCGGTACTTCGGTGTCGGGCAGGATCGGCTCGTCCTCGTCCACGACGACATCGATGTGCCATTCGGGAAGCTGAAGATGCAGTGGGCCGGTGGCCATGGTGGCCACAACGGTGTCCGGTCCGCTGTGGGATCGTTGAAGACGAACGAGTTCTGGCGCCTCAAGATCGGCGTGGGGCGACCTCCGGGGCGACAGGATCCGGCTGACTTCGTCCTCGCGCGTTTCGCGACGGCCGAGCGGGATGACATCGCGGTCACGGTGTACCGTGCGGCTGACGTCATCGAGCGGTTCATCCGGGCAGATGGGGAGAGCGCACGCCAGTTCGCCGGTGAACAGAACACCTGAGGGCGCTGTCGAGAGGATCGATCGGGAGGGGCGACCGGATGAGATATGTGGGAGCGATCGACCAGGGGACGACGAGTACGCGTTTCGTGGTCGTCGATGAGGAGGGTTCCTTCGTCGCAATTGCCCAGAAGGAGCACGACCAGGTGCTCCCGCGGCCGGGCTGGGTCGAACACCGGCCGGCCGAGATCTGGCGAAACACCCAGCACGTGGTCGCCGAGGCCCTCGAACGGGCAGGCCTGCGGGCATCCGACCTCGCCGGCGTTGGCATCACCAACCAGCGCGAAACGTCGGTCGTGTGGGATCGTTCGACCGGCGAGGCAGTATCGAACGCCATCGTATGGCAGGACACGAGGACTGCCGGCATCGCCAAGGAACTCGGTGACTCATTCGGCGTCGACTCCTTCCGCGCCAGGACGGGCCTCCCGCCTGCAACCTATTTCTCGGGGCCGAAGGTTCGCTGGCTGCTGGATCAGCGGACCGATCTCGCTGGCCGCGCGCGAGCGGGTGAGCTCGCGTTCGGAACGATCGACTCCTGGCTTGCCTTCAACCTGACCGGCCAGCACGTCACCGACGTCACGAACGCTTCCCGTACCATGCTCATGGATCTCCGTACGCTCGCGTGGGATGACGATCTGTGCGATGCCGTCGGTGTCCCTGTCGCGATGCTGCCGACGATCGTCCCCTCGATCGGCGTCATCGGACCCTGCTCCGGCGTGCTGGCAGGGACCGAGCTCTCCGCGATCCTCGGTGACCAGCACGCTGCCCTCGTCGGTCAGGCGGCCTTCGCGGTGGGCGACACGAAGGTCACCTACGGCACCGGCGCCTTCCTCTTGGCGAACACGGGTCACGACATCGTGGCATCGGCATCCGGCCTCCTCACGACCGTCGCCTACCAGCGCGAGGGTGAACGAGCGGTGTACGCGCTCGAGGGTTCGGTCGCGGTCGCCGGATCAGCCGTCCAATGGCTGCGTGACAACCTCGGGCTCATCACGGACTCGTCCCAGGTCGAGGCCCTCGCGTCGACCGTGGAGGACAACGGTGATGTCTACTTCGTTCCGGCGTTCTCGGGCCTGTTCGCCCCACACTGGCGCGACGACGCCCGCGGGATCCTCGCCGGCCTGACCCGCTATGCCAACCGCGGCCACATCGCGCGCGCCGTCCTCGAGGCGACTGCGTTCCAGACCCGAGACGTCCTGACCGCGATGGCGTCCGATACCGGCCGGAACCTGACCGAGATCCGTGTCGACGGGGGCATGGTCGCAAACACGATGCTGATGCGATTCCAGGCCGACATCCTCGGCATGGACGTCGTCGTGCCCCACACGGTCGAGACGACCGTCCTCGGAGCCGCGCTCGGTGCCGGTCTCGCGACCGGTGTGTGGGAAACCACCGACGAGCTGGCAGCGCATTGGAGCGAGGCCGCCAGGTACACGCCGAGCATGGCGGAGGATCGGCGCGGGCAGCTCCTCCACGGGTGGGCCAAGGCGATCGAGCGTTCGTACGGCTGGGTGGACGGCTGAGCCCGGCGCAGGGGCGCCCCGACCGATAGGCTCGGGCTTCGATGTCCATCCCGAACCTTCTCGCCTACACCCGACTCGTCCTCACCCCGATCGTCATGGCACTGATCCTGGCGTCCGCCGAAGGCTCGCGAGCCGTCGCCTACGCGGCAACGGCAACCTTCGTCGCCGCGGCACTCACCGACCTCGCCGACGGGTACCTCGCGAGGCGGTGGCGAATCGTCACGACGCTCGGAGCGTTCCTCGATACCGTCGCCGACAAGATCCTCGTCACCGGTGCACTCGTCGCCCTCGTACAGATCGAGACCGTCTCGGCGTGGGTAGCGTTCATCATCATCGGACGTGAGATCGCAATCATGGGCCTGCGATCGGTGGCAGCGCTCGACTCGGGCACGGTGCCCCCGTCCATCTGGGGCAAGTGGAAGGCCACGATCCAGTTCGTGGCCATCTCCTTCGCGATCCTCGCCCTCGACGTCGTGATCGGACCGTGGCGCCTCGATCAATGGCTGATGGGCGGTGCCGTCGTCGTCACGATCCTGTCCGCCGGTGACTACTTCTCGAGGTTCCGATCCGTGTTCGCGATCGCCGACCGTGACACCTGACGTCGCCGTCACCGGAGGATCAGGGCTCGTGGGCGGGCATCTCGTCTCGCGCCTCGTGGCGGATGGCCGCGGTGTGCGCGCCCTCGTACGGAGCGACTCCTCGGCCTCGGTCGTGTCCGCGCTCGGTGCGGAACCCTTCTTCGTCGACCTCTTCGACCCCTCCGGCCTTCGAGGCGCGCTATGGGGGATCCCGCTCCTCTTCCACGTTGCAGGGGTGAACGATCCCTGCCCGAGGGACATTGGCGCGATGGATCACGTCAACATCGAAGGAACCCGCAGTGTCGTGCGAGCTGGGGCGGAGGCGGGCGTGCGCCGGATCGTGTACACGTCGTCGGCGGCCGCGATCGGCGAGCGGGAGGGCATCGTCGGAACCGAGTCCATCGTGCACTCGGGTGAGTACCACTCGCCATATGCGCGTTCCAAGCACCTCGGGGAGCTCGCCGCGTTCGAGACGGCGGCAGACGTCGGCATCGACCTCGTTGCGGTCAATCCGTCTTCCGTCCAGGGTCCCGGAAGGTCGGGCGGTTCCGCAAAGATCCTCCTGTACGCCCTGCGGTCGCGCAGGCCATGGGTGATGGACACGCACGTCTCCATCGTCGACATCGAGGACTGCACCGATGGGCATCTCGCGGCAGCCGAGTTCGGCCGACCGCTCGAGCGTTACCTGCTGAGCGGTGCGACCGTGTCGGTTCGCGAGGCGCTCGACCTGGCACAGGCGGTTGCGCATGTCGAGCTGCGACCCAGGTGGCTGTCAGCCGGCCTCGTCCGAGCGCTCGGTCGTCCCGCGTCGCGGATCGTCGGTGCGATGAGGCCGGGGTCGGGAGTGTGCCCCGCGCTCATCGACACCCTGCTCCATGGGCACCGCTTCGACGCCTCGAGGTCCGAGCGCGAGCTCGGCATCCGATACACACCCCTCGCAGAGACCTTCGCCCGAACGATCGAGTGGTTTCGTGCCGAGGGGCTCATCGACACCCCATAGCCCAATGCCCGTGGCCCGTGCCCATTGCCTCTTGCCCGCGGCGTCGGCGTGTGATACGTGTGAGGTGAACACACGCAAGGAGGTGCTCGGTTGGCTCACGACTCGGGATTCCGCAAGGGTGGGCACGACATCCCGCATCCGCCGAAGACCGCGAGGGCATCACGTGGGCATCGATCGAGTCCGTTCGAGGCCCGCCTCGCTCGCCGTTTCCGGAGCCACTCGCGTCCCGGCAAGGAATGATCGGCACCAGGAGGCGGAACGGCGCGGTCGGGCCGGCGACGATGGCCATGTCGCCGGCCACCATATGACATCACGGCGTCTGGTGGTGATCCGGCATCGTCTACGCTGAGGGGTCGTGACCGCATCGCTTCGCGCCCTGCTGGATCGATGGCACCGAGAACTCGACCTTCCCCTCCCCGGCCGGTTCGTCGTGCCTGGGCCCGCGCGCGCGATCGTGCTGGCG
>JAWOGV010000061.1:0-8727 GCA_046496605.1 Acidimicrobiia bacterium
CATTCGGGTGCATCACCGGTGCCCAGAGCCGCATGTAGCCATGGTCGGTGAAGAGGTGGTCGACCAACGCAACCACACATGCCGTGGTGATCCCCCGATTCCAGAAAGCGGGATGCAGCCACCAGCCGATCTCCACGACTCCGGTGTGTTCCTCGGTGCCGGGGAATCCCCCGACGCCACCTGCCATCGCATCGTTGACGAAGACTGCGAAGTGCATCGGCGGATCGCTTCCGGTAGCGATCCCTATCCAGTCCTCGGCGTTTTCCCGACGGTACGGGTGGGGAAAACCGTCCCCCATGAACGGAGGAATCCGAGGGTCGTTCGCCGTATGCGCGAGCGTGTCGACCATGTCCCACGTGTACGGCCGAAGCTCGACACCCTCGACAGCCGTACGGACGACCGCGCCGCCGGCTTCGCGTCCCGATCGATGAGCAGTGGAGTCGAGGCGTCCACCGATTCGCCAGTAGGACCCATCGGCGCGATCCATGAATCCCTCGTCAACGAGGTAGCGGCGGACCGCGGCGTAGTCGGCATGGACGAGTTGGATCCTGAAATTGACGTCGCGCTCGGTGTAACGCCTGCCGGGTTCGAAGTCCAATGCGATCTTCTCGAGGACCAGTCGCCTCTTCGAAGCCGATTGGGGCATCTCGACGAGCCTTCCCCCATCGAAGAACCGGCCGAGAACCTCTGCCTCACGCTCGCTCCATGGACCCTCCACGGGCTCACCGAGCGTCCCCCGGTCGCTCGGCAACTCCCGTGCAACGGCACGAAGCACCTCGTGATCGACGGAGCCCTCGGCATCGAGCAGGCCCACACCGCGCAGATATCCGACTGCGGCTGCGACGTCCCTCGGTCCGAGGCCCGAACGGGCCGAGAGGTCCGCGATCGACACCGCCTCATCGAGGGCAGCACCGAGAACACGCAGCCTCGTCGGGTCCAGGAAGGCCCTCAGGACGTCGATCGGCGCCGGGGCCGTCAAGGCTGCCCTCCGATGACCACGGCTCCCGTGCGTCGCGGGTCGGCCGCGCCGATGAGCGCCCCGTCGACTTCGCGCGCCGCGACCTGGACGCCACCGAAGTACATCGATCGCGCCGGTAGATGGCGAACGGCGAGGTCGGCCACCTCGGAGACGTCGATACCGGGCTCGACCGCCAGGCTCGCGACGCCCTGGAAGATCTCGGCGTGCATCCGCGGTGCGGAAACGGCCTCGTCGAGCGACATGCCGCACACGACGTGGTTGAGCAGCGTGGATGCGATTGCAGAGGTGATCCGATCCGCGCCGGGGGAACCGATGGCGAGCACTTCGCCCGCCTTCGATCTCCCGATCGTCGGCGCCATGTTCGACAGCAGACGCTGCCCGACCCCGAGCGCATGCATGCCTTCGGACGTCAGCTCGATCTCGCCGAGGGAATTGTTGAGCCCGAACGCATATCCGGGTATCACGGCTCCCGAGCCATATCCCGCCGAGACCGTTATGGCACAGGCGAGGCCGGTTTCATCGACACTCGAGGTGTGTACGGTCGAAGGGGATCGGTGAATCGCCTCGAGGTTGCCCGCAACGGCGAGCTCCAACAACTCGTCCCCTCCGACGAAGCGGTCGGTGTCACCGTCGAGGTCCGTGCGCCGGAAGGAGAAGACGGCGTGTTGCGCGGCAGCGTATCGCGCGACATCATTGGCACTCCACGACTCGATGTCGAGTCGCTCCATGAGGGTCAGGAGCGCTGCAAGCGTGATGCCACCGACCGCAGGGGGGGCGTTGGTCGCGATGTCCCATCCATGGAGGCCGATGCGGGCAGGGGGCCGGACGACGGGGGCGTACTCCTCGAGATCGTGCATGGTGATCAGGCCACCGCGCTCACTCGACGCCCTCGCCAGGGCAACGCCGAGGTCTCCCCGGTAGAGGGTCGCAGCGCCCTCGTGGGCAACCAGCTCGAGTCCGCTGGCGAGATCCTCGCTCACAACCATGTCGCCAGCCTGCACCGGTGAGCCATCGGGCCGGTGATACATGACGGCGGCCTCGGTGTCCCACCCGTAGATGACGTCGTGGGCGTACTGCATGTAGTAGCCGCTTGCTTCCGAGACACGAAAGCCCTTCCTCGCGAGGTCGACGGACGGCAGGAACAACTCCGCCCATGGAATGGCACCGTGCCTTCGCGAGGCCACGTCGAATCCGGCGAACGCGCCCGGGATGGCGACACTCCCCCAACCGACGACGGTCTCCATCCCACCGCCGTACCCCATCGACACGAGGGTCGCCTCGACCGGACGATCCTTCGGCCTGCCGCGACCCGGCATCTCCGCGTACGCGTCGATGACGACGGGGGCGTCGTCGGGTGGCCAGATCGTGATGAAGCCGCCGGCACCCGGCGAAACAATCCCGAGTTCGGTCGTCATCGAGGCTGCCGCGGCGGCGATCGCCGCGTCGACAGCGTTCCCGCCGAGATCGGCGACGAGTCCGCCGGCCTCGGCGGCAGGCCTGGATGCTGCAGCGATGACGGTTCGGGGCACCGAGGAACCTTAGACGGGGATGGGCGCCTCCCCTTCGGCGTTCGCGTTGTCGGGGGTGATCCTCACCTCGTGGGCGATGACCTCCAGCCTGCTCCTCGTGTCGCCTGCATCCGCCCAGAAGCGACGCTGCACGCTTCCGGCGACCCAGACGCTGCGACCACGGACGTCACGGTGCTCGAGGACATCGGGAGACGGATCCCAGAGGGACACCGGGACAACGTCGACCCGACGACGCGGCTCCGTGGACCGTACGGTGACGAGATAGCGGATCATGGTCGTGCCCGATGGGAAGGTCCTGATCTCGGGTTCGGTCGCGATTCGACCCCCGAGGACGACGAGGTTGAGATCCATGACGTTCCTTTCACGAGGAAGTGCAGGACCTCGCGAACGTATCGCCGGTGTGCGACAGATTCCCCGCTCGTCAACAGCATGCCCGCACATGCGCACGGATGGCTCAGGTGACCTTTGCGATCTCCGCCTCGAGCTGTTCGAAGCCTGGAAACGAAGGGTCGGTCATCACGATCGTGTCCGCCAGGTTCCGGGCAGTCGCGCGATCACCGCGAGCGGCCGCCGTCCTGGCAGCGACGTAGTAGAGGCGAAGGTGGGCCTCGTTGGGCTCGCTGACCACACGGCCGGGGTTCACGACCTCCCAGGCCTCGTCAGCGCGCCCCTCGTCGAGGAGGAACGAGCCATACACGACCTTCCCCTCGTTCATCACGAGCCCATGGCCTCCGCGTCGTTGGAGCTCGTTCCACGCCGCCTCGACGTCGCGCTTCTTGCCCTGTGCCCGAAGGACGTCCATCTCGACCGGCAGGTGCGTCGTGTCGCCCTGCATGCGACGGAACGCCCGAAGCTCGGTCAGTGCGGTCTGCCAATCCCCCATTCGGTACGCCGCGATGCCGATCGTTTCGCGGGTCGTGGGATCCTGTGGCGACAGTGCCTTGGCACGGTTCCCGTGCTTGACGGCAGCGTGGTACTTCCCGTCGGCGAGGGCCTCCGATGCGGCGCCGAGGGCTTCCAGCGTCGGCGCGACCCGATCGGCCGGCGTGACACGCTCGACGCTCTCGATCACCCAGTTCGGGAGGTTCACGGCGGCGCCCTTGAGGTCACGTCTGCGCTTCGGGGCGTTCCTCCGGCGATCCTCCTCGACGCTGCGCGTCGTGGCGGAGTAGACCTTCTTCCTGGGTGGTGGGCCTCCGCCTGGCCGGGGTGCGGTCTCGTCCCTTGCCGAACGGCTCGATCGCGTCGCACCTCCGGTCGGCTTCGAGGTCGATCGCTGGGAGGACGACCCCGTTGAGGACGCCTTCCATCCCCCTGACCCCGATCTCGGTGGCCGCGGCTTCGCCGGCCCCGAAGATGGCGGCGCCGACGCTGAGCGGCCAGCCGATGGCTTGCGGCTCTTCGATGAACCCGAACCGGTTGGTCCGGATGTACCGCGGGTCTGCCCGGATCCCTTCCCTCGGTTCGACGAGGACCCTTTCGGGCGCGGTCCGGAGGACGGACGCTTCTTGCCGGGCTTGGATCCTCGGCCGTCGTCGTGTGCCATGGGTGGTGGTCCTCCTGATCGCCCAACACGTGTGGCGGAGGGCCGGAGCCACCGATTCTAGGATGACCTGACCCGCACCGTACCCCGGACGCGGAAAAGGGCCGCCCCACATGACGTGGAACGACCCTCATCCTTGATATGTTTGGCGACGACCTACTCTCCCGGGGCCCTTCGGCCCAAGTACCATCGGCGCTGGCAGGCTTAACTTCCGTGTTCGGAATGGGAACGGGTGGGACCCTGCCGCTATGGTCACCAAAACTATGTGAATGCTCCTTGAGCACTCCATAGCGAGCACAAAATCGCTGTATTCGAATTCAAGCCCTCGGCCTATTAGTACCGGTCAGCTCCACACATTGCTGCGCTTCCACTTCCGGCCTATCAACCTGGTGGTCTACCAGGGGCCTTACCTGATTTCTCAGTGGGAGATCTCATCTTGGAGCCGGCTTCGCGCTTAGATGCTTTCAGCGCTTATCCGTTCCGTACGTAGCAAACCAGCCGTGCCCTTGGCAGGACAACTGGCACACCAGAGGTACGTTCATCCCGGTCCTCTCGTACTAGGGACAAATCTCCTCAAATCTCCTGCGCCCACGACGGATAGGGACCGAACTGTCTCACGACGTTCTAAACCCAGCTCGCGTGCCTCTTTAACGGGCGAACAGCCCGACCCTTGGGACCTGCTTCAGCCCCAGGATGAGACGAGCCGACATCGAGGTGCCAAACACCGCCGTCGATATGGACTCTTGGGCGGTATGAGCCTGTTATCCCCGGGGTACCTTTTAGCCGTTGGCCTCGGCGCACCCACGTGCCGCCGAGGGATCATTAAGCCCTACTTTCGTACCTGCTCGACTTGTAGGTCTCGCAGTCAAGCTCCCTTGTGCCTTTACACTCAACGCCAGATTGCCGACCTGGCTGAGGGAACCTTTGGGCGCCTCCGTTACATTTTAGGAGGCCACCACCCCAGTGAAACTGCCCACCAGACACTGTCCTTGATCCGGATAACGGACCGAAGTTAGAAGCACGTCATGGGAAGGGTGGTATTTCAAGGTTGTCTCCACAACCGCTAGCGCGGCTGCTTCATCGACTCCCACCTATCCTGCACATCACATGAAGAACTTCAATATCAAGCTGCAGTAAAGGTCCCGGGGTCTTTCCGTCCTGTCGCGGGAAGTGAGCATCTTTACTCACATTGCAATTTCGCCGAGTCTCTGGTTGAGACAGTGCCCGAGTCGTTACGCCATTCGTGCAGGTCGGAACTTACCCGACAAGGAATTTCGCTACCTTAGGCATTGTTGTTACGCGCTCCTGATGTCGGTGTGCGGGACGGCCGCACGGAACGCGGTCAGGTCATTTCTGCCTGACTCCCCATGTCGCCATGGGGATCGGACTGTATCATCCCCCATTCTCACTCGGGGGCCTGGCGTACAGTCTCTGAGGATCCCTGCAGGATGTCCTCGATCGACCTGGCTCGCTGTTTGCCATGAGCGTTCATGGCGTAGGCAAGCCGGACGAGTCGTTCGAATCCATCCGGATGCATGTGTTCTTTGCTTCGCATCGATCTCACGATCGTTGCGAAGATCTGGAAGTCGTCATCCTTCACGAGCAACGGATGCTGTTCGAAGAACGGTATGACCCGTTCCTCGAGATCGTGGAGCCTGGTGACCGAGTAGGTCATGACCGAGCTCTTCGGACCCTTGTGATAGACGTGCCCGCACCCGAAATAGGTGCGGAGACGCTCCAGCAATTGACGCTCGTTCGCGTGCTGGGACACTTGGAACGTGGCAGTGAGCTGCCAGCCCCTCGTGCGTCGGGCATTTCGCGGATTGGCGTGGATGGCCACTGAAAAGCAGCCTTCGCCATCAACGAAGCCGACGACCCAGCTCGGATCGAGCTGTTGCGTCGTGACTTTGGTTTCCTGCTGATTGTCCGCACCGGACGGGTTTTCACTTCCCATGCGCATGGCATATCACGTGCCACTGACATGGATGAGTACCGCCGGATGCTCGGATGTTCCAGCATATAGCCAGGTTTTGCAACCGCCATTCAGGTGTCTGTCTAACGGTTATAGTTACCGCCGCCGTTTACTGGGGCTTGATTTCACAGCTTCGCTCCGAAGAACTAACCGATCCACTTGACCTTCCAGCACCGGGCAGGCGTCAGAGCGTATACGTCGTCTTGCGACTTAGCACGCTCCTGTGTTTTTAGTAAACAGTCGCTTGGGCCTGGTCTCTGCAACCCCCTCGGGCTTCGGACGCGAAGTCCTACACCCTACCGGGGCGATCCTTCTCCCGAAGTTACGGATCCATTTTGCCGAATTCCTTAACCAGAGTTTTCTCGCTCGCCTTAGTATTCTCTACTTGTCCACCTGTGTCGGTTTGGGGTACGGGTACCCGAGAAACTCGCTAGAAGCTTTTCTCGACGGCATGGGTGCAGTGGCTTCGCCTGAATCGGCTCGGCATCGTGTCTCGACCTTCGTGAGATCCGGATTTGCCTGGATCTCGGCCTACGCACTTACCCCGGGTCAACCAACGCCCGGGTCCACTTGCCCTTCCGTGTCACTCCATCGCTGACCTAGTACACGTTGGGTCGGTAGGCCCCGAAGGGCTTTCCTTAGCAAACGTGATTCGGTCTGGACGCGTCTCGAGTAGTACAGGAATATCAACCTGTTGTCCATCGACTACGCCTTTCGGCCTCGCCTTAGGACCCGACTAACCCTGGGCGGACGAGCCTTCCCCAGGAACCCTTGGACATTCGGCGGAAGAGATTCTCACTCTTCATTCGCTACTCATGCCTACATTCTCACTCGAATGCCCTCCACGACTGGCTTCCGCCGCCGCTTCAAAGGACATTCGACGCTCCCCTACCACTCATACCCCCTGGACCACGAAGGCCTGGGTTACGGTATGAATCCGCAGTTTCGGTACAGAACTTGAGCCCCGTTACATCATCCGCGCGGGATCACTCGACCAGTGAGCTGTTACGCACTCTTTAAAGGGTGGCTGCTTCTAAGCCAACCTACTGGCTGTTTGGGCAACCCTACATCGTTCCCCACTTAGTTCTGATTTTGGGACCTTAACTGGCGGTCTGGGCTGTTTCCCTTTCGACCATGAAGCTTATCCCACATGGTCTGACTGCCGGGCTTGGCGCATTGGGATTCGGAGTTTGACTGGGTTCGGTAAGCTTGTTGGCCCCCTAGCCCAATCAGTGCTCTACCCCCAATGCGGAACACCCGACGCTAGCCCTAAAGCTATTTCGGGGAGAACCAGCTATCGCCGAGTTTGATTGGCCTTTCACCCCTATCCACAGATCATCCCCCCAGTTTTCAACCTAGGTGGGTTCGGGCCTCCACGAGGTCTTACCCTCGCTTCACCCTGTCCATGGATAGATCACTCGGCTTCGGGTCTATGACATGCGACTAGACGCCCTATTAAGACTTGCTTTCGCTGCGGCTACACCTCTCGGCTTAACCTCGCCACACATCGATAACTCGTAGGCTCATTCTTCAAAAGGCAGGCAGTCAGGATTCCGAAGAATCCCTCCTACTGCTTGTAAGTAGACGGTTTCAGGTACTGTTTCACTCCCCTCACCGGGGTACTTTTCACCGTTCCCTCACGGTACTTGTCCGCTATCGGTCGCTAGGTAGTATTTAGCCTTACCAGGTGGTCCTGGCAGATTCACACGGGATTTCACGTGCCCCGTGCTACTTGGGATGATCACCACGAGCTCATTGCATTTCGCCTACGGGGCTGTTACCTCCTGTGGCTCCGCTTTCCAGCGGTATTCGGCTATTCAATGAGTTTGTAACTCGTTCGACGGCATCGACGTGTCGTCAGGTGAGTCCCACTACCCCAGCACGGCAACGGCGTCGACCTTTGACACCGCACTGGTTTGGGCTGTTCCCGTTTCGCTCGCCGCTACTCAGGGAATCGCTGTTGCTTTCTGTTCCTCGAGGTACTGAGATGTTTCAATTCCCTCGGTTTCCTTTACCGGCCCTATGTGTTCAGACCGGAATGACTGGGCATGACCCCAGCCTGGTTTCCCAATTCGGACATCCCCGGATCGACGCTTACTTGTCAACTCCCCGAGGCTTATCGCAGACTGTCACGTCCTTCATCGGCTCCTAGCGCCAAGGCATCCACCGTCTACCCGTAGTAGCTTGAATTGTGTTGAATACTTTGACTTTGTGCTCGCTATGCAGTTCTCAAAGAGCGCGTACCGGCTTCGCCGGTCCGTCCGGAGTTCCTGACGGAACTCCGTCGGGGGGCTGTTGCTGTTCCCAGCTCCCTCACGACTGAACAGTGCGCGCCTCCCGTGCCCGAGGGCAGGGAGGATCGAGATTGACCATTCACTCAGGAACTGGCACAGGGTGAGACCCTGCGCTTAGTTGCTCCTTAGAAAGGAGGTGATCCAGCCGCACGTTCCCGTACGGCTACCTTGTTACGACTTCATCCCAGTTACCAATCCCACCTTCGGCAGCTCCCTCCCACAAGTGGGTTGGGCCACTGACTTCGGGCGTTACCGACTTCCGTGATGTGACGGGCGGTGTGTACAAGCCCCGAGAACGTATTCACCGCGGCTTTGCTGATCCACGATTACTAGCGACTCCGACTTCATGGAGTCGAGTTGCAGACTCCATGAAGTCGGAGTCGCTAGTAATCGTGGATCAGCAAAGCCGC
>JAWOGV010000108.1:0-3080 GCA_046496605.1 Acidimicrobiia bacterium
CAACATGGCCCTCCTCTGCCGACGCCACCACACCGCCACGCACGAGGGCCGACAACCGAGACACAGGACCATCTCGACCGACCCACCCGAACCCTGACCCGACGGCTACGTGTTGGTCGTTCCGAGCAGGCTCGGTGGCGGGGTTCGCGACACGGTGAGGCGGTGGGGACCTGCAATGACGGCGACGTTCAGATCCTGGAGCGAGCGGGCCATCCGCCATGCCGACATGGGTGGAAGGTCGTGCAGGACGTAGGCCGCCGTGATCAGCAGGTCGTCCCGCTCGAGACGGTCGATCAGCGAACGCCTCTGCGAGGAATCCGAGACGATCTCGACGAACTCCTCATCCCCGACCTTGCCGACCAGCAGCTCGGGGTTGCCCGTGAACACGACGAGCGGCATCGGGTTCTTCGTCCTGCGGAGCCTCCGGACCGCTGAAAGGACGAGCCGTGCGTCGTCCTTTCGCCAGTCAGCCGATACGTCTCCAAGGGCGACGACGATCCGGCGCCATGGCCGGAGGACCCGCACGGCCATCGTCGGGACCGTTGAGAGCTCGCCGACGCGATCGATGTCGTTGCCGAGGACGTAGTCGGCGGCGAATCGGGGTCCCGACCACGAGAGCATGACGAGCGAGGCACCGATCTCCTCGATCAGGTTGATCGTTGCATCCGTGAACGAGTCGTCGACGCGGACGACTCCCTCCGAGTCGAGCCCGAGAGCCGACGCCGCAGCGGTGGCACTGTCGACCATCGACTTCGCCGTCGCCATTCCTCCGCGCTCCGTCACCGAGTAGGGGATGACGAGACCGTTGTCAGGACGTGCGATCCCCGCTGCGAGGGCAAGGAACACCTCGCTCGCGGAACCGTTGTCACGGACGTCGACGAGCACGTTCTCACCGACGACCGTCTCGGGAGACGCAGGCCTCGGAACCCTCTCGATGAAGAAGCGGGTTCCGAACGAGGTGATGATGGCCGTGGCGACGATCGCAAGGACGGCAGCATTCACGACGAGCTGGTCGAACATGCCCAGGGAGAGGCCGACCTGTGCGATCGCGAGCGTGGACGCGGCCTGGCCGAAGCTCAGCGACGACATGATCCCGATCTCGTCCCAGCTGAAACGGAACGCGAGCCCCGTCATGACCGCCGCAGCCGTCTTCCCGACGACCACGAACACCGTGAAGAGCGCGCCGAGGAACAGCGTCTCGACGTCGATGAGCACGGCGGGATCGATGTTCAGGCCGATCGACACGATGAAGGCGGGGACGAAGATCGCGGCACCGACGAAGTCGAGGCGGTCCATCAGCGACCCGTTCGCCGGGACGAGGCGGTTCATGCCGAGACCGGCGAGGAAGGCGCCGATCAACCCCTCGATGCCTCCGAAGGACGCGACCGTCGCACCTGCCGCCATTCCGGCCAGGGCGAAGACGAAACGCTGCATCCGGCTGCGCCCGACGTTCACGAAGAACCAGTTGGTCACCTTCGGCAGGGCCCAGAAGCAGAAGGCGCCGAGCAGCGGCAGGGCGATCCACAGCGGCAGGTAGGGGTCGGGGTTCGTCGGCTGGATCGTGGCCGACCCGATGAGGTCGATCGCCTCGCCGCTCGTCTCGAAGAGCTCAGGCTCGAGATCGATGACGGCTGTCGCCGTGGCGAAGGCGAGCACCGTCAATGACAGGAGGTCGGCCACCACACCTGCCGATACCGCGGCGCTCACACCGCGATTGTTCGCCAGTCCTGCGGCCTTGACATCCGGGTAGGCGACGAGGGTGTTCGATGCCCACATGGCGCCGATGAGCGCGGCCCCGAGGACGCTGATCTCGGACAGCGAGAGGACGACCACGATGCTCAGGCCGAACGGGAGGATGAATCCGAGCAAACCGTACGCGATCGCGCTGTTTCGGTTCTCGAGGAACGCGCGCATGTTGAACGCCAATCCTGCGAGGAACATGAGGTACAGGATGCCGATCGCGCCGAGGTCGGACACCACGCCGCCCTGCTCGAGCCAGCCGATCACGAACGGACCGAAGAGCACGCCACCGAAGATCAGGCCGACGATCGCGGGGATGCCGAAACGCTCGGACACGATGGGGCCGAACACGACGATGACCAGGAGGACGAACAACGACATCTCGAGCGAGCCGACGGTCACCGACATCCTCCTCTGTTCGGCGCATGTTGCCACACTTCGGATGATTCATCTCGAGTATCAGCTCCGCACGAGCCGGTACGCTGGCGCCCATGCAGGACCGATTCACCTCTCGACGCCGCCAGTTCCTCGATCGCCTCGGCGATACGATCGCCATCGTGCCGGCAGGGCGTGAGCAGACACGCAACGACGATGTCGGCCATGCGTTCCGCCAGGACTCCGACTTCTTCTTCCTCACGGGGTTCACCGAACCGGACGCCGTCGCCGTGTTCGACCCACGCTCGGACTCGCCGTACACCCTCTTCGTTCGTCCTCGGGATCCCGAGATGGAGGCGTGGAACGGTCTACGCGCAGGAACCGAGGGCGCACTCGCACGCCACGGCGCGGACGAGTCCCGCGACATCGCGGACCTGGAGCAGTGGCTGAAGCGTCGCCTCATCGGTGCCCGCTCGGTCGGATACGTGCTTGGAGGGACCCTCGATTCGACCGTCCTCGGGGCCGTCTCCAGCGCACGAGATGCCGGTGAGCGGCTGGGCTCGGCATGGCCCGATCACATCGTCGATATTCGATCCCTGCTCTCGGAGATGCGCCTGATCAAGTCCGACGATGAGATCGATGCCCTTCGCGAGGCGTGCCGTATCAGCGCGATCGCCCACATCGAGGCGATGCGGTTCGCGGCGCCGGGACGAACCGAGCGACAGGTCCAGGCCGTCATCGAGTACGTGTTCGCTGCACACGACGCCGAGCGCATCGGATACGGCTCGATCGTCGCCGGAGGAGACAACGCCGTCATCCTCCACTACGTGGAGAACGGCAGGCCGCTCGCCGGCGGGGACCTCCTCCTCGTCGACGCGGGTGCCGAGTACCGCCACCTCACGGCGGACATCACCCGGACCTTCCCCGTCGACGGCGCCTTCACCGCTCCCCAGCGTGCGGTGTAC
>JAWOGV010000113.1:0-4974 GCA_046496605.1 Acidimicrobiia bacterium
TACTTCCCCGACCTCTCCTACGACCGCCAGGCGTCGATCGTCGAAGAGCTGGCCAGCGACGTCATGCCGTTCCTCCCGACGGGTTGACTCACAGCGCGTCCACGGCCGACAGCACCCATGCGATGCCGTCGTCTGGGTCCTCGATACCGATGTGGAGGTTCCATCCGCCGACCCTGTCCCCTGGATCCCACAGCACCCAACGGAGCCCTGCGGCCTCCTCCCCAATGCCCGAGGGGTCGTCGGGCGCTTCGCCGTGGCCGAGGACCTCGAGGATCACCCACCATGCCGCTGCCCGGCCCGCCGGGGTTCCCCGCCGCCGCCCGTGTCCCCCGCCGCTCGCACCGGCCCACGCCATGGCCGCCATGGCCGTTGCGGGATCGACGTCGAGGAGCCGTGCCCGTGATCGCCCGAGCGCCCTGATCGCCGACTCGACGTTGCCGGTGACCGTGATGACCTCGGCCTTTCCCTGGCTGTCCTCCCACCACGGTTTGACGAGGTCGAGCAGGATGTCGCACACGGCGTCGTCTTCGTCAGCCGATGCCGCATCGGGCATGTCCGCCCACGCCATGGGGAGGTCGAACACGTCGTCGGGGAACGCGGCACGGTCCGATCGATACTCCGCCGTCGGATAGGCAGGTTCCCACGGTTGGACCGCCACAGGGATCCCGAGAACCGCGCCGTCGATCTCGTCCTCCCCCACGGTGTCCCCTCGAATGGAACGCTCATGACCGACCATGGCGCGCACCGTGGGGAGCTGGACGTGTGGAGAAAGCTCCACCCACGTGTGGCTCGACGCCGCGACCTCCCAGAGCGGGCCGAGGGCGAATCGGCCCCTCCCGTCCGTCATCACCGACGCGGCGAGATCCGCGGGTCCCTCGAGGGCGAGGCGGTACTCGGCGAACTGGGCGATCGCCCAGACCTGCTTCCCCCTCGTGACGGCCTCCTCGCAGCGGTCACGCAGGTCGATGAGCGCTTCCCAGTCACGACGGGCGCAGATACCGTCGACGGCGCGCATGAGCCCAGCAAGGTCCGAACCCTCGATGAGGGGCGTGAGCGCGTCGTCCGGCACGAAATGACCCTAGCCCCTCGGCGACGGCACGAAGGGGCCCACGACCTTCGCTCGTCCTTCCATCACCCGGATGCCGGGACCGAGCACGACTCGACCGCGATCAGCTGATCGCCACCGCCGATGCCTCCGAGGAAGGCTGCCCGATGGGTGCGATGGATCGACACACAGAACGAGGACCCATCCACCGTGAACGTGACCTCCGAAGGATCGAGACCGAGACCGACGGCGAGGTCGGCTGCGTACGCGACCGAGCGGTCGGGATCGATGGCCAGCACGCCGAGGTGCATGCGACCCTCGTCGAGCACCCCGGCGCCAGCCTCCGCGATACGGTCCGCCATCGATGCAGTCGACCGGTACTCACCGTGGATAAGGGCGATGTCCGAGACCAGCGCCACGACGAGCAATGAAACGAACAGCAGCCCAGCCGTCATCGGGAGAAGGCTGCCGCCCTCATCGGCACCGATACGGGAGCGGCCTCTCACTGGCTGCTCCGATACGGGCTGATCGCCGCCCGAGCCTGCTCCGTGATCGTGACAGCAACCGTCCGGCCCAACACGTCGACCACCGTCACCTCGGTGGACGCGGTCGCCACGATCGCATCCCCCTCGACGACGTACACGACGATCGTCCCATCATCGGGAAGGTCGAGTTCACGCCCATGTCTGGCATACCAGGATGCGGCATCCGTCGCGGCAACGGCCATGTCCCCCTTTGCGTCAGCGAGCGCACCAACCGTCAGGAGGGTCGGGACCATGACCGCCATGGCGACGAAGCCGATCACGATGACTTCGATGAGCGCGGTTCCCGCACTGTCCTTCACGGAGGAACGACCCTGGTTCGGGTCTCGGACACCTGCATCGTGATGGGCACGAGATCAGGGCCCGGGGGGGTCCACCGGACATCGACCCGCATCGTCACGGTGGTATCGGTCGATCCAATCGTGATGGATTCGACGGCGATGCCCGGAACGGCACGCATCAGCTCCTCGGTGATCCGGGATCTCTCCGTCGCTGCCCCACCTGCGTCCCACGACAGGCGCCTGACCGATCCGTCCACTGCCGCCATCACCATGGAACGGGCGGACATCAGGAAGCCGATCTGGACGATCAGGAGGAGCAGGAGGAAGAACACCGCCATCGCAGCGAGTCCCTCGATCGTGGTCGAGCCTCGCTCTACCCGAAGAATCCCGTGAACTGCCCGGCGACGTTCGACCAGATGTCTCCCGCCGTGTTCCTCACCTGCGGAAGGAGAACGGCAATGACGAGGATCGCGATCGTCGCAAGTCCGAGCCATTCCACCGTGGTCGCCCCTCGTTCGTCTCTCAATAGCACGTCTATCTCCTTTCAGATAGCTCGTCATGGCGCACCCGAAAGGGTGCGAAGTCCCATCAGGGTCGGGTACAGGAGGAAGAGGAGGGCTGTGGGCACCATCAACGCCAGGACCGGCCCATATGTCGTCACCATGCGGCGGCCACTCTCGCTCGTGAGGTCACGCTCGAGACTCGCTCGGTAGTCCGTTGCGAGCTCGAGCAGGGAATCCGCCAGCCGCCCACCAACGATGTGGGCGTGGGCAAGGACCTCGTACAGCCTCCGTGCATCGGGATGTGCCGTGGTCCGACCGGCATCGCCAAGCGCACGGTCGAACGCCACATCGGTCTCGGCCGCCGCGAGCACGCTGCGGAGCTCATCGGAGGCAACTCCATGGGTTCGTTCGACCACGGCTGAGACCGCCGATGACACCGACTCTCCCGAGAGAACCTGGAGCGCGAGGGCATCTGAGATCACCGGCAACTCGAATCGGAGCCTTCTCGATCGCTGCTCGTGCAGGGTGGAGCGACGGGCGGAGAAGCCGAACCATCCCGCGGCGGCACCGAGCGCGGCGGAAACGCCCACCGACCTTCCCGGGCCTGCGAGGAACAAGTCACCCTGTGCCACCAGCAAGCCCGTGAACGATCCCGTGACGACCCACGCGACCGCACCAGGATCGATCGGGACGCGGGACGCCCGTTGCTGGCCCGATGCCGAGGGAGGATCCAGGTAGGTGCCTACGAACGCCGCCATGTCCGGCCGGCGAACGGCCAGGGCGAAGAGACAGACGCTTGCGAACGCGAGAGCGACGGCAAGCCACCTCATCGGAAAACCGCCGGAGGTCGACTGAGGCGAGCTGCCCTCGTCGACAGCGCCCATCCGGTCACGGTCGTCGCGACACCGATCATCACGATCACGGCCCCGGCCGGAGTGCTGAACGCGTCCTCGGCTTGCGGGTTCGTCGCGATCGCAAGCACGAGCATTGCCCACGGCGCCACGAGGGCGACACTCACCGTCAGACGCTGCTCGGTGAGCGCGGCGTCATGGGCTCTGCGAAGCCTGAGCTCGTCGGCAACGGAACGGGCGAGCACCGCAACGACCTCGGCCACGCGGCCGCCGCCGGTTTCGCTCGCCGCAGACAGGGTCACGAGGATCCGACGGGACGTCGCGTCCGGGCTCTCCGTGAGGAGTCGGGTTACGGCCGCGCCGAAGCCGCCTCCGAATGCCGCCTCCGACCTCATGACCGAGGCCATCTGGGTGAACTCCCCACCGGATCGATCGAGGGCATCAACGAGTGCGTCGGAGAGTGTCGAACCGGACGCGAGTGTTGCGCGCACCTGGGTCAGGATGTCGGGCCACATCTCGAGCCGCGCCATCTCGGCTGCCGCGGCCCTCCGTCGCAGCCACGAGATCGGAGCGATCGACGCCATGATCCCACCTGCGAGGCCAACAGCCGCTATCCCGGAGAGAACGAAGGCGATGCTTGCTCCGAGCGCGGCTGCTGCGACGCTGATCACCACAGCGGAGATCGGAGGCGGGTGGAGTCTCCTCCTCCTTCGCGGTCCTGCGACGGGAAACGTCCCGGTCGCGATCGTCCACGCGGCGCCGCCGGCAAGAAGGACGGCGAGGCCCCTCACTTCCAACTCCTCGTCGCGCCCGACGGTGGTACGAGTGTGCGGATCGCCCCTCGACCACCGTTCCATGTGAACACGCTCCGCGTCGTGAACGCCTCGGGATCGCCCTGATCGATCACCTCGATGATCTCGTCGACGTGGCGGTGTCCCGCCGATCGGGTCAGATGTACGACGATGTCGACGACCGACGACACGGCCCTGCGCAGGTACGGAATCGACACGTTCTCCCCGGCGAGCATTCCGTATGAGACCAGCTTCTCGAGAGCGTCCCGCGCTGAGTTCGCATGCAGCGTGGCAATGCCGCTGCATCCGGCGTTGAGCGCCATCAGCATGTCGAGCGCCTCTGCGCCCCTCACCTCGCCGACGACGATCCGGTCCGGTCGCTGACGGAGAGCCTCTCGGACGAGGTCGCGCAACGTGATCCTCGCTCCGCCGTCGAGGCCGGCATCGCGTGTCTGCATCTGGGTCATGTCCGGCAGGTCGACGCCGATCTCGAAGACTTCCTCGCAGGTCACGACGCGCAGGCGCGGATCGACCTCACGGAGGAGGCAGTTGACGAGCGTCGTCTTCCCTGCACCTGGCGCTCCCGACACGAGGACGGTTCGGTCGGATGAGATCGCGTCCCTCAACAGGGCCGCTGCCTCCGGGCTCATGGACTGCTTGACGACGAGGCCATCGAGGTCGGCAGCAGCAAGGACGAACTTCCGGATCTGGATGTTCATCCGATCCGGATGGGTCACCGGCGGACCCGTGATGTGGACCCTCGAACCGTTCGGCAGTTGCGCGGACACGATCGGATCTGCGAGGTCGACTCGACGACCCGTGCCGGCGAGCAGCTGATCGGCGATCCTTCGGACGTCGTCCGTGCCCACGACCGCGCTGACGAGCTCCTTCGATCCGTTGCGCACCACGAATGTGCGGTGCCCACCGATCACGATGATCTCCTCGACCTCGGGGTCGTCGA
>JAWOGV010000127.1:0-3521 GCA_046496605.1 Acidimicrobiia bacterium
GAGGTCGGTGCTCAGGAGACCTCGGCTCTCGAGGACTTCTGTCGCCGTCGCGAACACTGGCGTGGAGACGGCCTCGTGGTTGCGGATGGTCTTGTCGACGAAGAGCTGCTCGCCGAGGGCCATCGAAGCCTTCCGCAGATCGGAAACGGACACGGGCTCGGAGCCAAAGATCGTGAGTGCGGATGCTGCGACGAAGTACGCCTCGATGAACGGACGCAACACGATCGGGCTCTTGGCGGGGGTCATCGCCTCCACGTCGACGAGGACGGCGCTCCCCGGCTCTGCCTCGTCGAGTCGATACCGATCAATCTCGATCCTGACCTCATCGGCGAACTCCTTCCTCGGTGCGAAGAAGAACTCGAACTTCAGGAGGTCACGGAGGTGGAGGCTCCGCTCGACAAGGGACTCCTCGTCCATCGGGCCGCCCGTACGCACGCCGAGGGCCATGGCGAGCTCGGTGATGCCGATCGTCACGAAGAAGTGGATGATCGTGTTGCGGTAGTAGGCGGCCTGGAGGTACTGCTCGGCTCCGATCGAGTACAGCGTTGCCGTGAGGCCATCGGTCCGTGCGACGACACCGTTGGCCCTGAGCGCCTCGAGGGCTCCCTCGACGGCGCCGTGGGACGAGATCGAGTGGTCGAAGGTCGTCGGCAGGTCGCGTTCGGTGACGAAGTCGAGGAACGGCACCAGCACATCGACCGTGTCGCTGACGGTCAGGCCGCGTGAGCCGACCGAGAGAAGAGCGAGGGTCACCAGGCCGGTCGCCGTGATCGGTGTCGCGTCGTTGATGCGCGTCGAGACCTCGAACGCCACCTTCGGGAGGGCGAGACGCCCCTCCTCGGACGTGAGGTCGTCGTCGCGCCCGATGCGGGAGCTGAGGCGCAGGGGATCACCGAACCGGATGTGGATGCTGCCGTGGCGCTTCCTGAGGCCCGTGATGAACTTCACGGCCCACATGAACGACTCCTTCTGCTTCTCCCTGCCCCGCTGCTCGTCCGCGTACGAGCCGACGTCGGTGATCTGGTCGTAGTTGATCGAGACGGGCACGAGCACGACATCGTCGACGATTCCGCGCTGATACGAGTCCGCGACGTACGCGAGGAGTCCGAGTCGGGGCTCCCGCAACTTCCCGGTACGCGACCGGCCGCCCTCGACGTACCACTCGAGTGCGAAGCGCTTCTCGAGCAGGTAATCGAGGTATTGGCGGAGGACGAACTTGTACGGCTCGTTGTCCTTGAACTCCCTGCGTATGAAGAAGATGCCCGAACGTCGCAGGAGCGGGCCGATGAGGAAGAAGTTCATGTTGATGCCGCCCGCTGTGTGGTTCAGGGGCAGCTCGTTCTCGTACAGGACGTGCTGGAAGACGAGGTGGTCGAAGTTCGACTTGTGGCTCGGGAGGAAGACGAGGGGATCGGCCTCACCGAGCCGGTACACATCGCGCAGGTCCTGTTCCGAGTAGTCGATCTCGTGGTGGGCCGCGCCGATCATCGTGCTCGTCACCGCGTTCACCACGTCGATCACGAACGGCGAGTGCTGGGCTGCGATCTCCTCCAGGTACCTCCTGGTGCGCTTCTGCATGCGTGGGACGGTCCTGCCCTCGAGCCTCGAGAGCCGGTTGACGCCGACCTGGAACGGACGGGACCAGAAGAGGTCCTCCTCGAGGAACCGTGGCACCTTGTAGCGCTGCCCTCGGAGCCGTCGCTCGGAGCGCTCGAGTGTGAGCCAGGCCTGGAGCGCGACATACTCGCCGAGCGCGGTCCCGTCCGCGGGTCCACGGCCCTCCGGCTCGGTCCAGCGGGCCTCGAGGTCGGATCGGAAGGCCGGCGTCCCCACCACGATGCGGACACGGTCCGGGTGTGCGTTGAGCAGCCATCGCTGCTGGAGTCGGTTGGGGTCTCGAGGATCGCCGAAGCGGACGATGTCGCGCACGGTGATCATGCGGTGCCCGTCGCGTTCGGCAGCGAGCCAAACAACCCGCACGGGGATGAGGAGGGGATCGTCCTCCTGGTGAAGGCGCTGGTCGATGGAGGGATCGACGGAGGAGAAGCCCCTCCTGCGGCGCGACGGCGGGAGCCGGAAGGTGTCGATCGGTGCACGAACCGATGCACTTGCACGCTGGATCCACTCATGGATCAGGTTTGCCTCGAGTCCGCTCGCTGCGTCGAGCAGGACGACGTACGGGCCGCGTTCGGTCGGCCACGGCGGATCGTGCGAGCCCTCGGAGGTGTGGTGCGTCGTGTCGGTCATTCCCTGGTGTCGTTCAGAGCGTTGGTGACCGTGTCCCTGGCCGCCGCGAAGGCGCTCGATGCTACGGCTGATGCCATGCCTACGGCGGCAGAGGCCGATGAGGCTGCTGTCGAGGAAGCGGAGGCCGCTACACCGCTCGCACGTTCGGCTGCGTTGCTGAGGTGCTGGGTGATCTGTGCGACGAGGTCGTCTGGCAGCGCGTTCTTCATGTAGTCGGTCACCATGGTGACGACCTCGAGCACCTTTTCCGCAGGCAGCCCGGTCCGTTCCTGGATGTCTTTGATAAGGTCTTCCACGGTGCTCCCTTCGCTTGTCTCCATGCTACCGGACGGCCATCACGCCCACCCGAGCTCATGGAGACGTTCGTCGGAGAGTCCGAGGTGGTGGCCGAGCTCGTGGAGGACCGTGGTGCGGATCTCGTCGCGAAGCGCCTGACCGTGGAGGCCGAGTTCCATGTGGGCGTCGTAGAACACGACGATCTGATCGGGTGCGACTCCGAAGTAGCCGCCTCCGCGTTCGAGGAGCGAGACTCCCTCGTAGATGCCGAGGAGTCCGTCGCCGGTGGGGTCCTGATCACGGGTGGGACGACGCTCGACGACAACGAACACGTTGTCCATCTGGTCGCGGATCCATGACGGAAGCTCAGCGAGGACGCGCTCGACCTCGTTCTCGAACTCGGCGATGTTCATCGTGTCAGCGTACCTCGACGCGACGATGCCCCCGACTGGTTCCGGGGGCATCGGTCCTGTGCTGCGTCGACGTGTGTGGAGGCGGCGCTGCGTGTCGTTGCCGACAGGTCTCTGACGTCACGCGGGCGGATTCGGTTCCCGGGCAGGGCAGGACGACATCACGGGTCATCGTTCGTCCCATCGACGACTCGGGTCACGAATGCCGCGACGGCATCCACCATGTCGGAGCCTGACGTGAGGGCAGCATCGTTGTGGTCGGCTCCTTCGACGATGAACATGTCTTTCGTTCCGGTCGCAGCGTCGAAGACGCGGATGCTCTGGGAGAAGGGCACGACCCTGTCATCGGACCCGGCGATCACCAGGAGCGGCACGTCGATGTCAGGGATCCTTTCGAGGTTGTCGTAGCGGTCCCACAGCAGCCAGGACATGGGCAGAACGCGATAGTGGACGGATGCGACATCGGCCAACGACGTGAACGGGGATCGCAACACGAGCGCTGCAGGTGGGCGCTCGGCGGCCAGCCCGATCGCCACCGCAGCTCCGAGGGACTCCCCGAAGTAGACGAGTCGTTCCGCGTCGATACCA
>JAWOGV010000189.1:0-2738 GCA_046496605.1 Acidimicrobiia bacterium
CGGGCACGGTCGGCCTTGCGGGCCTGGCGTTCGAGGATGATCCTCTCCGCGGGGGTCATGTCCCCGCCGGCGGCGAGCTGCTCCAGTGCCTTCGTCCCTGACTCGACCTGCATCGCGAGCTCGACCTCCTGTTGCGTGGTGAGCAGCGGATATCGGCCGATCTCCTGGAGGTACATCCGCACGGGGTCGGATACGTGGACGAGTTCATCACCCGAGATCTCCGTGTCGGCGAGCGCCGTCATGGAGTCCTCCCGGATGTCGATACCGGACCTCTTCAGCTCGGCGAAGACGATCTCGAAGGCCTCCGGCGGAGCATCGATCTCCTCGAGTTCCTGGTGGATCTCGCCAGCCATGAGGAAGCCGCGTTGTCCCCCGCGACCAGAGAGTTCCTCGATGACACCGTCCGTCGATTCACTCACCGATCGCTCCTCAGGTCGCGCTTGGACTGCTCCAACGCTATCAGGCGTTGCCAGAGTTCCGAATACCCCTGTGCATCGGCGTCACGGTCGATGCGCTGGAGCTGTCCCTTGATCTCGTCGATTTCGGTCTCGATGCGTGCGATCTCGAGCAACGACACGACATCGAACGGCTCGGGAAGCGGCCGGTCGTCGAGGGCGAGTCGTCGCATGAGTTCAGCCGTCGGTGAGTCCTCCGAGCCGATCGCCGCACCCAGATCGGGTGGCTCCCCTGCCGGTACGCCATCGAGCATGTCCTTCGCCCGCTCGTACGCGGCTCGCAGGCGCTCGTCGGCGAACAATCCCGGATCGAGATCGACATCGACCAGGCGTTCGTCGTTCGCGAGCATGAGCCTGAGCAGCTCCTCCTCGATCCTGTATGTACTCGATTGGGGTGCCGCCGTTGCGGAGCCGGCCTGCACCCCTTCCTCGGGTGGTGGCTTCTCCCCCGTCGATGGCTGGCCACCCCGGCGCATCGCGGACTCCACGAAGCGCAGTTCGACCCCTGTCGATCGCGAGACCAGGACGGCATATTCATGACGAGTCACGGGATCGGGATGGAGGGCGATCACCGCAGCTGCGCCGCGAACCGCCTTCGCCCTCGCCTCAGGCTCGTCGAGGTCGTAATGGCTCAACTCGGTTTCGATCCGGAACTTCAGGAGCGGCTCGGACTCGGCGATCGCCCTGCGAAGGCGATCGAGGTCGCCCGCGGCGACGACATCTGCGGGATCCTTTCCGTCGGGGAGCAGGGCGATGCGAAGGTCGAGGTCGCCGGGAACCGAGCGGTCGAAACCGCGCAGTGCCGCTCCTGCTCCGGCCTCGTCTGCGTCGAAGGCGAACACGACCCGTTCCGAGAACCGGCGGAGGAGGTCGAGGTGATCCTCACCGAGCGCTGTTCCGCATGTAGCTACGGCGATCGGCATCCCGGCGATGTGCATGGCGATGACGTCGGTGTATCCCTCCACGACGACCGCCGTGTCCTGACGGACGATGTCGGACTTCGCCCAGTTGAGTCCGTACAAGAGTCGGGACTTGTGGTAGATCGCGGACTCCGACGAGTTGAGGTACTTGGGACCGTCGCCATCGAGGACCCGCGCGCCGAACCCGACAGCGTCGCCACGCACGTCGAAGATCGGGAACATGACCCTTCCGCGGAACCTATCGATGAGCCCTCCGCGCGACGAACGTGACGCGAGCCCGGCGGCGATCATCGTTTCATCTCGCGTCCCGAGATCCCTGAGGTGGTTGACGAGGTTGTCCCACCCGTCTGGTGAATACCCGAGGGAGAACGTGTCCACGACGTCGGCGTCGTATCCGCGCGATCGCAGGTAGCCGCGGGCTGCCCCGGCATCGGGAGCGGTCTTGAGGCGTTCGGTGTAGAAGGCGACGGCTGCGCCGGTCACCTCGACGAGCCTTTCACGTTTGCCCCTGCTCTTCGCCTCCGCTGGATCCACGGTGAGCATGAACCCTGCGCGACGTGCAAGGAACTCCACCGCGCCTGCGAAGTCGAGGCCCTGCGTCTCCTGGACCCATCGGTAGACGTCTCCTGACTTGCCACAGCCGAAGCAGTGATAGAGACCACGAGCCGCGTCGATCGACAACGACGGGGTCTTCTCGGAATGGAAGGGGCATACGGCCATGGTCGATCGACCCGACCGCTTCACCTTCGTCACCTCGGCGGCGAGCTCCGCGAGGTCCGTCTTGTCGCGAACGGCGTCGATGTCTTCTCGTCGGTAGGCCACGAGCCGACGATACCGGCACGGATACGATCACGTATCGTGGGGTTCGCGCGAACGAAGACGCGAAGGGGGCACCGCGATCGCTCGCGATGCCCCATGTGTCGGTTGTGAGGAACCCGTCCTACCTGGGTCTCCGGGCGTGGATCACCGCGGCGGCCAGGACACGGGACCTCACGATCTGCAATGCTGTGTCGGGATGCATGATGTGTCCTTCGTTCTGTTCGTTCTATGTACTCAACACAACATATTCTACACATATTCCGCCATATTGACGAAAGATCTCCATCATGGATCAGCTGGACAGGACGATCATCGCCGCACTGACAGAGGACGGGCGGATGCCGTACGCCCGGATCGCGGAGCTGTCCGGAGTCGCCACGACGACCGTCCACCAGCGGGTCCGACGCCTCACCGATCGCGGCATCATCACGGGAACCCGCGTTCGCGTCGACTGGGAAGCCGTCGGCCTTCCCGTCACGGCACTGATATCCGTCGAGGCACCGAGGGACAAGGGGCTCGCTGACGTCGCAGAAGAGCTCCGGGC
>JAWOGV010000380.1:0-5362 GCA_046496605.1 Acidimicrobiia bacterium
ACATCGCACTGGCGGAGTACCTCCACGCCCTCGTGCTCGACCATGACGAGCTCGCTCCCATGGCCGAACCGGGTCTCTCCATCACCTGCTTCCGGTATGTCCCGAGTGATCTCGCTGGGCGCGTCGATGCCGATGATTACCTCGATCACCTGAACGAGCGGATCATGTTCGAGCTACAGCTCGGGGGCCGCGTGTTCCCGTCGAATGCCACCATCGGGGGCCGGTTCGCACTCCGCACCTGCGTTGTGAACTTCCGCACCGAGGCGTCGACGATGGATCTCGTCGTCGACGAGACGGTCCGCCTCGGGCGATCCCTCGACGCGGAGCTTCGCCCTACGACGCTCCGGGTTCGAGGTTGACGCGACCCGACGGCGCGACGATGCGGGCATCCGCCACGCGGCCAACAATGACGAAGAGCGCCGTACGGGACGACGCTCCTCTCACGGCGGGACTGGCGAGGTCCTAGCCGAGTACCTGCTCGAGCTCGTCCTCGGTGATGAGGACGGCCCGTGCCTTCGAACCTTCGGATGGGCCAACGACTCCCCTGGCCTCGAGGATGTCCATGACGCGGCCCGCCCGTGCGAAACCGATCCGCAGCTTGCGCTGGAGCATCGACGTCGAGCCGAGCTGTGACCGGACGATGAGATCGATCGCCTCACGCATGATCTCGGGGTCCTCTCCATCGAACTCGTCGACGTCGGCAGCCCTCTGCTGGGCCTGCTCGAACACCTCGGTGTCGCGGTAGCGGGCCTGACGCTGGGCCCTGACCCAGTCGACGACGGCGTGGATCTCGTGCTCGGACACGAAGGACCCCTGGATCCTCTCGGGTTTCGGGTCCCTGGCCGTCACGACCAGCATGTCGCCGAGCCCGACGAGTTTGTCCGCGCCGCCCTGATCGATGATGACCCTGCTGTCCGTCTGGGAGGCCACTGAGAACGCCAGCCTCGACGGGACGTTGGCCTTGATGACGCCGGTGATCACGTTCACGGAGGGCCGCTGGGTGGCGAGGACGAGATGGATGCCTACGGCGCGCGCCATCTGGGCTATGCGAACGATCGAGTCCTCCACCACCCGCCCCGCGACCATCATCAGGTCGTTCAGCTCGTCGACGACCACCACGATGTAGGGGAACCGATCGAACATCTCCTCATCGAGGCCACCTGCGTCGTACTGCTCACGGTACGAGTCGATGTCGCGGACACCTGCGTCGGCGAGGAGCTCGTATCGCCGATCCATCTCCGCGACCGCCCACTGCAGTGCGTCGGCAGCCTTCTTCGGGTTCGTGATGACCCGTGTCAGGAGGTGCGGTGCGTCGTTGTACTGGCCGAGTTCGACCCGCTTCGGGTCGACGAGGATCAGGCGAACTTCCTCGGGAGTCGCGCGCATGAGTATGGACGTCAGCAGCGAGTTGATGCACGACGACTTCCCTGCGCCCGTCGCACCGGCGATGAGCATGTGGGGAAGCTCGGTCAGACGCAGCATGCGCGCCGTGCCTGACACATCGACGCCGAGACTGACGAGCATCGGGTCGTGGTCCGTACGTGCGATCTCCGATGTCAGGACGTCCCCGATCGTGACCAGCTTCCGCTTGCGGTTCGGTACCTCGACGCCGATCGCGGACTTCCCTGGGATCGGTGCGAGGATGCGCACGTCGGCAGTGGCGAGGGCGTACGCGATGTCGTTGCTGAGGTTGGTGATCCGGTTGACCTTGACACCGGGCGCCAACTCGATCTCGTAGCGCGTGACCGTCGGCCCCGGAACGATCCTCACGAGCTTCGCATCAACCCCGTGCTGGACGAGGGCACCCTCGAGGGCCTCACCGGTCTCCTTGAGCCCCCTGCTGTCGTGACCTGTGGCGCCGCTCAACTCGAGGAGTTCCAGCGGTGGGAGCTGGTATCCCTCTGAGCTGAGCGGTGCCGGAACCTTCGGAGCGACCGACTTCGCCCGTGCGGGCTCGCGGGCCGGCACGTCGGTGTGGTCATCGGGGGGCGGAGGGATGGCGGCGGGTCTCGGCTCGGGTTCGGTCTCCCGGAGATCCACGATGATCTCCGTGCCCTCCGTCGCATCTGCGCTCTTGAGCGATGTGAGGACTGTCCACGAGCCATGGATCGACGTCGCGATGCTGCGCGCGACGTCGCCGAGGGAGGACCGGGTCACGAGCAACGCACCGACGCCGATGACAGCGACCAGGACGACGAAGGCTCCCCAGTAGCCGACGAGGCGCTCGAGGGGGTAGGCGATGATCGATCCGACGGCCCCTCCGTGGTCCCCAACGGCGCCATCGGATCCAGCGAGCGGCACGTTACCCGTCATCAGGTGGAAGAGTGCAAGGGATCCGACGAAGAGGAAGACGAGACCGCTGATCGTGCGGGCATGGTGGTCCTTGCTGATGAGGCCGATCATCGCGAGGCCCGAAGCGATGAGGGCGAAGGGCACGACGAACGTCCACATGCCGACGAGGAACCGCGTCGATGCCGAGGCAGTGGACCCGATCGGGCCCGAGAGATCGAAGAACGACAGGAAGATCAACGCCCCGGCGGCGATGAGGGCGACGCCCCACACGTCGGCCTTGTGGTCGCCGAGATGATCACCGACCCTCGAGGGAACTGCCCGTAGCGCTTGGGCGATTCGCTGGATCGGTGACGGTTTCTTCTGTTTGGTCCTGGCAGTACTCCGCCCCGTGGCCCGACCGCTCGAGGTCTTCGTCGCCATGGGACACCAACTGTACCCCCATGACGCGGTACATCCAACCACCCTTCGCGCGATCCATCGCGCGGAGAGTTACACGTGTGTGATTCGCGGTCGACCGACGGTCGAGATCCGCCGTCCGGCAGCGTCGAACATGACGTAGCGGCGGGTCCACACCTGGATGGGTTCGCCAGGGGTCGGTCCCGTCTCCCCCGTCCTGAGCACGATCTCGTCTCCCGCAAGGTCGACGGTCGCATACCCGTGGTCGCCGTAGGACACGAACGATGAGACCCTGCCGGGGAGACCCGCGGTGGTGACGATCTCCCAGTCCTCCGGCCTGACGCCGATGGCCACGGCACCAGCCGATCGAACGGGGGGAGCGGGCAGACCTCCCGCCGCGAGGATGACCTCGTGTGTCGTGACACGGACGTCGAGGAAGGACATCGTGGGTGACCCGAGGAACCCTGCGACGAACCTGTTGACAGGGTTTCGGTAGACGTCTTCGGGTGATCCGATCTGGATCAGGGTCCCACGATCGAGGACCGCAATCCGGTCGCCGAGGGCCATCGCCTCCACCGGGTCGTTCGTCGCGTACATCGCCGTGACTCCGTATCCCTGCTGGACCAGCTTGAACTCGTTGCGAATCCCCCGCCTGAGTTCCGCGTCGACGCGGGCGAGCGGTTCATCGAGGAGGAACACGGTGGGCCTCCTCACCAGTGCGCGCGCGGCCTGCACCAGCTGCTGGTGACCCGATCCGAGCTGGTAGGGCATGCGCTCGAGGAACCTCTCGATCGCCATGGCACGGGCCTCCGCGCCGACGCGCTCGTCGATCTCGGTCTGGGGGCGGCGATGGACCTCGAGCGGAAAGGACACGTTGGAGCGGACCGACCGGAACGGGATCAGGACGTTTTCCTGGAACACCATGGCGATGTCCCTCTTGTACGAGGGCTGGTTCGTGACGGGCCGGCCGTCGAAGTACACGTCGCCGCGGTCGGGCGTGTCGAGGCCGGCGACGATCCGTAGGAGGGTCGTCTTGCCGCTCCCCGAGGGCCCGATGATCGTCAGGAACTCGCCGTCGACGACGTCGAGGGAGATCCCAGCGAGGATCACCGTCCCGTCACGTGTGAACGTGACCGAGTCGAGGTGGACACCTGCCATGTTCCGAGGCTACCCGGCGTGCCGTGTTCGGTCGGCGGGACGGATCAGACCTCGATGACGACGGGTAGCACCACGGGCCGACGTTTCACAGAGGCCTTCACGGCGCGTGTGGCGGAGTTCCTGATGCGTCGCCGGACCGTGTCGGGGTCGATCGGATGGTCGAGGCCGGCCATCGAGGCACCGACGCGCTCGGTCACCAGTGCATGGAGGTTCTCGTCATCGCTCACGACGCCGTGGGAGTCCACCTCGGGCCCGAAGAGGATCTCGCCGGTCGAGAAGTTGATCCCGACGGTGACGATGAGGACCCCGTCGTCGGCAAGGTGCCGACGGTCGCGGATGATCGTGTCACCCTCGCCGACCTCACCGCCGTCGACGTACACGTACCCCCCGGCGATCGCGTCGCGCTCGACACGCAACTCACCGTCCTCGAGGACGACGACGTCGCCGTCCTCGCAGATCTCGACCTCGGGGATGCGCATCGCCCGACCGAGCGCTGCGTTTGCGACCATGTGGCGGTACTCGCCGTGGATCGGAATGAGCGCATCCGGGCGGATGGCGTTGTAGTAGGTCTTGAGTTCCTCGGCCGCCGCGTGACCACTCACGTGGACGTGTGTGTTCCGTCCGTGATAGACGGTGACACCCGCCCGATACAGGTTGTTGATGACTCGCGAGACCCTGGTCTCGTTCCCGGGGATCGGCGTTGCGGAGATGATCACCGTGTCATCCTCGCTCAGGGACACGAAGCGGTGTTCGCCCGCTGCCATCAGCGACAGCGCGGCGAACGGCTCGCCCTGGCTTCCGGTGGAGATGATGGCCGTCCGGTTCGCCGGCATTCCGACGAGTTCGTCGAGCTCGACGAGCGAGTCCTCCGGGATGTCGAGCACGCCGAGCGACGCGGCGATCTCGGAGTTCCGGAGCATCGATCGCCCGATGAACGCGAACTTCCTGCCATCGCGGACCACCGCGTGGATCGCCTGCTGGACGCGGTGGACGTGGGAGGCGAAGCAGGCGACGATGACGCGCCCGTCCGCATGCGAGACGATCTCGTTCAGTCGTTCACCCACCGTGAGTTCGGACGGCACGAACCCGGGACGCTCGGCGTTCGTCGAGTCGGCAAGGAGGACGCGGACGCCGCGTGCGCCGATCGCGGCGAACGATCGCAGGTCGGTCGGGACACCGTCGAGGGGTGTCGGATCGAGCTTGAAGTCCCCGGAGTGCAGCACGATGCCCTCCGGCGTGTCGAATGCGATGCCTGCGGCGTCAGGTATCGAATGGATCTGATCTTCGCCTCCGGTCGAGTTCGCCAGCCGGCTGCGCTGACCAAGCCCTTCGAGCGCAGCGGTTGAACTAATTCTCACGCAAACACGCCAAGAACGCCAAGGGTATCCGCTTTACTTTGCGCCTTTGCGTGAGACAGAAACGTGAACTTCTGAAAGTTCGATTCCGAGGGCGTCCCTGTCCGTTCCGGCCCGGCAGTACGCCCGGTGAGCAGCTCACCGCCATCTGGCTGGAGACG
>JAWOGV010000052.1:0-6536 GCA_046496605.1 Acidimicrobiia bacterium
GCCCCCGAAGCCGTGAAGGTGTTCCTCACCGAGGTGGACGGCACCAGGGGAACCGAGCCCCGCCTCGATGCTGCGCTCGACAGGGTCCGCCGCTCCATCGAGGACCTGTCAGATCCGGAGGGGGAGGCCCGCCGGCTGATCGAACAGCTCGCCCTCGCCTGGGGAGGCGCGCTCGTGGTGGCCCATGGCGACGCCGCCGTCGCCGATGCCTTCGTGCGGTCCCGCCTCGACGGCGACGGGGGAGCCCTCTTCGGCACGCTGCCGCCGCAGGTCAACGTCTCGGCGATCGCCCGAAGGGCTGTTCCGAGCGTCTGACCGGCTCCTGCCTGCTTGTCCTACCAGCCTCGCCCAACCGGGCGCGCCGAGACGATCGGGATCCTCCGGGAGCGCGGCAACTGTTGTCAGTTGATGTTTCTTGTCATACACCGCTGATACGGTGCATGAATGGAAGGTTTGCACTCATGCATCGTTTCGGGCTCGGCCGGTCATCCCGGCCAGGTGCTCGATCGCCTCACGGATCATGACCTCGAGGAGCTCACGGTTGCGCTCCAGACACACGTTCGGGCGGCAGACGCCTGGTTGGTGCACGCGATCGCCGAAGTCGATCGCCGCCGAATACCGAACGACACCTATGCCCTCACGACGCGGCAGTGGCTCCGGCGCTTCTGCCGCCAGACCGCGAGCGACGCAGGTTCGACGTTGAAGGCTGCGCGTCGCCTGGCGGCGATGCCGAACATCGCAAAGCGTGCCCTCGCAGGCGAGATACCGCCGTCGAGTGTCCGGATCCTTTCGGCAGCGAGCGCGCGGCATCCCGAGGCCTTTGCGGTCCACGAGGAGACCTTCGCCGACACCGCGAGCTACCTCGATACGAGGGACCTCGGTCGAGCGGTCGATCATTGGAGGCAACAGGTCGATCACGCGGCAGTGGTACGGGACATCGGTCGCCGTCGTGACAGGCGTCGAGCGGCGATCCACCAGACGATCGATGGGATGTGGCACCACGAGGGCCTGTACGACCCCGAGTCGGGTCACACGATCTCCGCTGCCCTGCGCGCCCGGGTCGATCCGTGGAACCTCGATCCCGACGATCGCCGCACCCACTCCCAACGCATGGCGGACGCCCTCACCGACGTCTGTCGATTCTGGCTGGATCACAATCGGGAGGCCACGACGTCGGGAGGGACCAAGCCGCACATCACGGTCACGATCGACGTCGATGCACTCCATGCCCGAACAGCCGTGGATCTCCCGACGATCGATGGCACACCGGTCGACGTCGAGACGATCCGCAGGCTTGCCTGTGACGCCGTCGTGGTGCGCATTCTCACGAGCGGTGCCGGTCAACCCCTCGATGTCGGGAGGACGGTACGGACCGTCACGCCGGCCATCCGCAGGGCCCTCGATGTGCGCGACTCCGGCTGCACCTGGAAGGGATGCGACATACCCGCCGGATGGTGCGATGCGCATCACCGGATCCATTGGGCGGATGGAGGCGCCACATCACTCGACAACATGATGCTCCTGTGCCGAAAGCACCACAGAGCCGTCCACGAAGGCGGTGATCCGATCGGCGGACGCCGTGTCCCACCGTAATGAACCAAAAGCCGTTGCATGTGGCGGTTGGTATCCTCACGCTTCCCCAGCCGGGGTAGCTCAGGGGTAGAGCAACGCACTCGTAATGCGTAGGTCGCGGGTTCAAATCCCGCCTCCGGCTCCAATGGTGATGGCGGAGCGCCACCACGACCGGCGGAGCGTCACCACTGGCAACCGTTAGCCTGCCCCAGATGGCAGATAGGGCGACCTTCGAGCAGGACGCGATGGAGTTCGCTCCGCAGCTGTACTCCGCTGCCCTGCGCATGACACGAAGCCCAGCGGATGCCGAGGATGTCGTGCAGGAGACCTTCCTCAAGGCCTATCGCGCCTATGACAGCTTCGAGGCAGGCACGAACCTCAAGGCGTGGCTGTACCGGATCCTCACCAACACGTACATCAACAAGTACCGTACGGCGCAGCGACGGCCGAACGAGGTGGAGCTCGGCGAGCTCCAGGATCTCTACCTCTTCAGGCGACTCGGAGAGGCGTCTGGTGCGACCGAGAGCGCAGAGAAGACCGCACTCGACATGTTCGTCGACGATGACATCATCGAGGCGATCGAGTCGCTCCCCGAGAGCTTTCGGCTGCCCGTCATCTACGCCGACGTCGAGGGATTCTCGTACAAGGAGATCGCTGAGATCCTCGATATCCCGATCGGGACGGTGATGTCCCGGTTGCATCGGGGAAGAAAAGCACTGCAAAGGAAGTTGTGGGACCTGGCAGTGGAACACGGATTGGTGGAGCCAAGGCAATGAGAAGCGGTTGTCACAATGCCGTCGAGTACGTTTACCAGTACATCGACGAGGAGCTCACGCTCACGAGGCGCGCCCGCATCTCCCTGCACTTGAAGAGATGCCATCGGTGCTACACCGCCTTCGACTTCGAGCGCGACCTCAAGGCGAGGATCGCCGCCGGAGGAAAAACACTGCCGCCCCCGGAACTTTTCGATCAGCTCCGAGCGTTGATACACCGAGAACACGACAACGGGGACTCTGGCAGCTGACCACGGGTCCTCCCTTCAGAACCCAACGGAGGTCAGCATGCAGGAAACATCGCTCAAGGGCCAGAAGTTCACAGGGGCGACACGCGCCCCCAAGACGTACGCCAGCAAGAGGACGTGCGCCGAGAAGGGTTGCAAGACGACCCTGTCCCAGTACAACCGCAGGGAATGGTGCTACGCGCACGCTCCCACCAAGTACCCCCGTCTTCGTGGTCGGATCGTCAAGTCCGACGTCTGAGGCGACCAGGTTTCGGCGTCCGGCTCATTTCTGCCGAGCGGTTCTGAATGGGTTCGCGATCGAATCGCGTCTAGTCTGCCCCCCGTGAACCGCAGCCGCCCATTCCTCGTCGTATGCCTCGCCGTCCTGGCCGTCGTCATGGTCGCGCTGCCGGTCCTTGCGACGGAGGGCACGACGGAAGATGACATGGTGACGACGACGATCGCACCCGAGCCCGTCTTCGAGAATGGCGAGCCAGCCGTCGTGGTGCCGCCGGCCGGATCGGTCGAGGATGAGCAGCCCTGGACCGCACGGTTCATCTACCCCACGATCGTGTTGGTGACGATCATCCTCATCGTGGGCCTCGTCCTCGGTTACAACCGGTCCATCCGCAACCGGTACGTCGTCGTCTCGGACGAGTGAACGGGCGTATGCAGGGCTCTCCGGTGCGGCGTATGACCGTCTCCCACGCCCTACGCTCCTGACATGTCCAAGGTCGATTGGGGAACCGCAACCGCCGTAGCGAGCCGGTTCTCCGGCGAGTATCCCCTCGCTGGCACGTATCACGAGCGGAAATTCGCATTGACGGCACCCGGTCACGTTGCGAGAGCCTCGGAGCTCGTCACGATCGAGACGGGTCTTGAACTGCCCGGTGCCCCCAACGTGGAGGTCATCACCAGGGCCCAGTGGGTGGACACCAACATCGCCGCGTTCACGGCGCTCCTCGAGCCCCTGAGGGCCGCAATCGCCGAACGGGTGGGCACCGACGATCAGGTTTCCGGCACCACGGGAACCGACACGGAAGCCGGGGGCGGCGGCATTGCGGGCCGGGTCATGGGCGCCGAACTCGGAGCGCTCCTGGGCTTCCTCTCCAAGCGCGTCCTCGGCCAGTATGAACTCGTCCTCCCCACCGGCGACGAGGAGGAAGGGGACTCCGTGTTCTTCGTCGGAGCGAATGTCCTCGCCATGGAGCGTCAGCACCAGTTCCGTCCCTCACACTTCCGATTCTGGGTCGCGCTCCACGAGTCGGCACATCGAGCACAATTCAAGGGTGTCCCGTGGATGCGTGGGTACTTCCTCTCCCTCGTCGACGATCTCGTCGGGACGGCCGAGCGCGAACACGGGAGGATGGCCCGGATCGCCGCGGACATCATCGAGGCCCGCAATCGCGGTGAGGACCCGGTTGGCGACACTGGCATCCTCGGACTCCTCGCGAGCCACGGACAGCGTGAGGTCCTCGACCGCGTCCAGGCCCTGATGTCGCTGCTGGAGGGCCACGGCCACGTCGTGATGGACCGCATCGGCGAGCGCGAGATCGTGGACGTCGATCGGATGTCGAGCGTGCTCAGCGCTCGTCGCAACGACCCGAAGACGCAGAGGCTGATGCGACTCATCGGCATGGAGATGAAGCTCAAGCAGTACGAGCTCGGCGCCTCGTTCATCCGGGGGGTGGAGCAACGCGCATCGTGGGATGCCCTCTCGATGGCCTGGGAATCTCCGGAGGCCCTGCCGAGCCTTGCCGAGATCGAGGACCCCGGGTCGTGGCTCGACCGCATGGCGGGGTGAATCCCGACCTCATCTCCGCGTACAGGGCCTCGACGGGCACGGCCGATGTCGTGATCGCCCTCGGCGGTGGCGCAGACTCAGCGGTCCTTCTCGCAACGGCTGCTGCCTCTGCGTCGGGAGGGGTCCGCGCAGTCCTCGTCGATCATGGTCTCCCCGCCAGCGATGCGCTCGCCCATGCGGCCACCGCCCTCGCCGAAACCCTTCGTGTCCCCTTGTCCGTGCTCGAAGGGCACGTCGGCGACGGTCCCGATCTCGAAGCTCGCGCACGCGATGTTCGCTATCGGGTGATCAGCGACGATCTCGCCGAGGGTGAGCTGCTCGTCACGGCCCACACCCTCGATGACCAGGCCGAGACGGTGGTGATGAGGCTCGCAACCGGGGCGGGCAGTGCCGGGCTCGGGGGTATCCCAGCAGAGCGCGGAGTCGTGCGCCGCCCGTTCCTCTCGTTCACGAGATCCGAGCTGCGGGCGATCGCCGAGGATGCAGGCCTTGCGTTCGCCGACGACCCCGGCAACGCGGATCGCCGATTCACGAGGTCGAGGATCCGCCATGGCGTCATCCCCGTCCTCGAGGCCGAGCTCGGTCCCGGAGTGGTCGAGGCGCTCGCCCGGAGCGCGTCGCTCCTCTCCGAGGACGACGCTGCCCTCGAGGCCCTTGCAGCCGAGGTGCCGATCCTGATCGAGGGTGGCGGGGTGAGGGTGCCCGCATCCGCCCTGTCCACGGCCGATCCCGCTGTGGCCGCGAGGATCTGCAGGCGTGCGCTGCGGGTCGTCCTCGGCGGGTACCCCGGAACGGCGCGGGATGTCGCGGGGATCATCCTCACCGCCGGCACCGGAACCACGAGTCAGCTCGGGCACTCACTGTTGGCCATCGACGACGGATCACACGTGTGGGTCGGACGACCTCCGGAACCCGACCCTGCCGTAGCCCTCGGCTTCGGGCAGGTCGCACGGTGGGGAGGCTCGTCCTACGCCCTCATGGGCGACGACGGTCGCCCGTTCCTTGCGGGGGGTCGATTCACGATCGTCGCCCGTCGCGTCGCGTCCATGGGTGTCGAGATCCGCGGCGCCGAGGACGGGGACCGCATCGACGTCGGTATCGGTACCACGCCGGTGATGGAACTCCTGAGATCACACCGGGTCGCGGCGAATCATCGACCTGTTTCGCCCGTCGTCACCAGAGATGGCAAGATTGCAGCCGTTCTCGGCGTCCGGACTGCCGCGTGGGCTGCTCCGGAGCCGGGTGAACCCAGAGCCATCATCGAACGGGAAGTGCAAACGTGAAGATCGGACGAACAGTCATCTCGGCGGAGGAGATCGAGGAGAAACTCACCGAGATGGGAGCCGCGATCACCCGGGACTACGCCGACAAGGACCTGCTCCTGGTCGGAATCCTCAAGGGTGCGTTCGTCGTCATGGCCGACCTCGCACGCCGCATCGACCTTCCCGTCGAGTTCGATTTCATGGCGATCTCCTCGTACGGCTCCGCGACGAAGAGCTCGGGGGTCGTCCGCATCCTCAAGGACCTCGACCAGGAGATCGAGGGTCGCCACGTGCTGATCGTCGAGGACATCGTCGACACCGGATTGACACTCCAGTACCTGCTGAAGAACCTCCAGGTGCGTCGACCTGCCAGCCTCTCGCTCGCGGCACTGATGATCAAGGACGGAATCGATCGGCCGCCGCTCGACATCCGGTACGAGGGGTTCCACATTCCGCCGGCCTTCGTCGTCGGGTACGGACTCGACTTCGAAGGACGGTACCGCAATCTGCCATATGTGGCCGAGGTCGATGACGTCGGCTGACGAGCAGGACGGGCGAGTTTGACGTTGGGCAGGCGTACCATTGATCGGGTCAGCCCGGGCGTCATGGTCGGGTTCCGACATGGACGACGACGTCGAGGAGCAACGTGAACCGGACAACGAGAACGATCCTCGTGTACCTCGCGGTGATCTTCATCGTGGTCATGGGCTTCCAGCTCGTCTTCAGTCAGGCCACGCAGCCGACGGAGCTCTCCCTTGCCGAGTTCGAGAACCGGCTCGCGGCTGACGAGATCGGCGGCGACCTCGTCATGAGGGACAGGTCCAACGAGCTCGTCGGCACGATCACCTCGGGTGGTGAGACGACGAACTTCATCATGCGGTACCCCGGCGACTACGCG
>JAWOGV010000110.1:0-3324 GCA_046496605.1 Acidimicrobiia bacterium
TCGGCCGTAAATGAAGATCAGGATAGGACCATGCTGCAGGAAGCCCTGAAGGAACATACAGCCAATCTGGATGTATTTGATACGTATTCGTCTTTGGCCGTCCCAGTCCCCGGCGATCGGAACGTCGTCCGGATTGCCGAAGAAGAAGAACAGGTCGGCGATTCCCTGCGTGTTCGAATTGCGCAGGTAGATGCGACCATCGCTCTGGCGGTAGACGCCAGGCGTCATCTCGCTGTCGCCGTTCCAGTCACCGAAGATCGGGATGTCTCCCGGATCCCCGAAATAGAACGATGTGGAAGAGCCGTCATCGTTCCTCAAATGCCAAAGCCCTTGGCTCTGATCCACCGCTGCAACCTGATCTCCGGGTGGCATGGCGTCGTCTGCGTTCGCGGCTGGTGTCAGCACGGCGAACATGACGAACAGAGCTGCAAGCGTAAGGAGGGTTCTCCTCATGGATGCTTCCTTTCGTTCGCGTAGGAGCGGCTTGTCCCACGCCATGTCTACGGAGCGAACCCTCACCCCGGATGCCCGTCGTCAATACCCCGTTCTTGCGTAACTGGGTTCCGCCCATGGGCGGAACCCAGTTACGCAAGAACCGTTCAGTTGGTGGGTCGGAGGCTCTCGAGCATCGACTCGAACGTCGGGAGGAAGTCCTCGATGTCGCGGTCGTTGCCGACCTGGAGGGTGGCCAGCACGAATCGGTCGCCGATGGATCCCATGGCGAAGGCCACATTCCGCTCCAGCTGGCTCGGCGCGGCGAAGCGGACCATGGTCGCCGGCGAACCCTCGATCTCGACCGTGGACGTCGCGGAGTCGTCTGGCCATCGGAAGATCCGTGAGTTCAACTCGACGAACGCATCGACACCGGCATCCTCTTCGAGGCCGACGTCGGCGGGCGCCTGGTGCTCGATCGTCACGATCGGGCCGACGAGCACGCGATCCGGTGTCGGTCCGATGTCCGCCTCATTCTCCCCGATGCCGAGGAAGGATTCCCTCTCTGCAGTGAGCCAACCCTCCGGGTAGTCGATCACGTAGTCGGTTCCGTCGATCGCGATGGTCTCGGTCAGCGGGAGGGAGCCGTCGGAGCTGCAGCCGACGATGGCAGCGGCGGCGATGAGGATGAACGTCAGTGATCGCATGACGAAACCCTACGCCAGCCGGTGGTGCATCGAGGCGATGTGCCCTAGTTCTGGAGGATCGAAGCGTTCACGAGGGGAGCAACCTCGGTGCCGAGGAGCTCGATCGATCGCATGACGTGCTCGTGCTCCATCGTCCCGACGCTGACGTGCAGCATGAAGCGTTCGATGCCGAGGATCTCCTCCCATCGCAGGATCTTGGCGGCGACGTCCTCGGGGGTTCCGACGAGGAGGGATCCCTCCGGACTGCGCATCGCGTCGAACTGGGAGCGCGTCATCGGCCCCCACCCGCGCTCACGCCCGATTCGTGTCATTGCCGCCGCGTATGACGGATAGAACTCTTCGACCGCTTGGTCCTCCGACGGCGCGATGTGGCCGTGGGCGTGCACTGCGAGGGGCACCGACGCAGGATCGTGTCCACCCTCGCGTAACGCACGGCGATGCAGGTCGGCGAGCACGGCGAAGCGGTCGGGCGATCCGCCGATGATCGCCAACGCGACCGGCAGCCCGCGCATCCCGGCCCTGACAACGGATTGGGGTGTCCCACCGACACCGATCCAAACCGGAAGCGGATCCTGGAGTGAGCGCGGATACACGCCTTGGTCCGCAAGGGGAGCCCGGAACCGTCCGCTCCAGGTGACGCGCTCACTGTCACGTATCGCGAGCAACAGGTCGAGTTTCTCTGCGAAGAGTTCCTCGTAGTCGTCGAGGGAGTACCCGAACAGCGGGAACGACTCGATGAACGAACCCCGTCCGACCAGGAGCTCCGCCCTCCCCTCCGAGAGGAGGTCGAGCGTGGCGAACTGTTGGTACACCCTCACCGGATCGTCAGACGACAGGACCGTCACGGCCGGGGACAGCCGAATCCGGCTCGTCCTGCTCGCAATCGCTGCGAGGATCACGGCGGGGGCGGAGGCGGCAAAGTCCGGGCGGTGGTGCTCCCCGATCGCGTAGATGTCGAGACCGACCTCCTCCGCGAGGACTGCTTCGTCGACCACCTGGCGAAGACGCTCACCGTGGTGCTCGACGGCACCGGTGCCGCTCGGCGAGATGGTCTCTGCAAATGTCGTCAGTCCGAGTTCCATGGCCTTCCCTCCGGCGCGTGAGGCTATCGCCGGGGTGTCGATGGTCGAACGGTGGGGCCACCGGCTGCTTCCGTGGGACTCAATCCGACTCGCCGATGAGCGAGGCGAGTTCGGCCTCTGCGCCTGAGCGGAGCTCGCGCAGCTCGGGCAGCAGGCCGAGGTGGTTGCGGACGGCCCACCAGCCCGTTGCGGCCTCGAAGAGGTCGAGGACCTGCCCGACGGCGATGAGGAGGAGGATGACGCCGAGGAACAGCAGCACCAGGGAGAACCAGACGTACTCGAAGTCGTTGTATGAGATCAGGAGTGCCCACGAGATGGGGAACACCACGATGCCGGTGAGCACCCGTGCGGTGCCCTTGCTCACCGGTTCCTTGATCACCGCACCGACCGCGACCACGAGGAGGATCGGGATGATGTTGGCGAAGAGGCCGGAAAGGGCGAGCGGCGAGATGAGGATGATGATGACGGTCTTGCGGACCGACAGCCTGGCGAGGCGGCCAACCGTCGCCCGGGGCTGTATCTGGTGGTCCTCGAGCCCGCAACCCGCCAGTGCGAGCTGGTAGTCGGCCGTTGCGGGAAGGGCCCGATCGTCGTTGCGAGTCGCGTTCCCGAGGCGCTGGGCCACCCTGCGCAACGCGGCCATGGACGGCTCCACGAAGGCAGCGGTCATCGCCGTCCGCAGATGGATCGATGCGGCGAGCATCATCGTCCGCTCCCGAATGAATGATCCGTAATCCGGGGCGACCGAGGCGAGCCGTGCGCGGATCTCCTCGGTGATCGTCGTGATCAGATCGCGGTTCTCGGGATCGATCGCGCTCCCGGCAGCGACGTCGATCACGACGGGCGCAGTGAGCGGCTCACCGATCTCGACGAGGACGCGCGACCGGGACGACACCTTGTCCTCGTAGGTGATCCCGACAGGGACGATCTGGAGGTCGGTGCCCTGTGCGATCGCGGTCAGGGCCATACGGGCGGCTCCTGTGCGGATCGTCTGGAGTTCCTGGGTGTCGGTGACGGTTCCCTCGGGGAAGATCAGGACGGACCTGCCCTTCGCGAGGACTGCTGCGACCTCGTCGAACGATCCTCGGTTCTTCGACTGGTCG
>JAWOGV010000150.1:0-3503 GCA_046496605.1 Acidimicrobiia bacterium
GAACCCGCGCGAAATGGCGGCTGCCGTGCGCTCCTGGCTCCGTTGGGCGAAGGGATCCTGGTCCTCCCGGGAGATGGCGAACTCCTTCGCGACGTTCTCGGCCGTACCGGGCATCTCGTCGGTGCCGAATCTGTCGCGCATCCGCGGATTGACGAAGCGCCACCCGATGGTCGAGTCATGGACGACGACGGAGCGGTCGAATGCGGACGCCGCCTTGGCCATGACCTTCGGCGCCCGGCTCATCGACTCGACCCCCCCGGCGACGATGATGTCGGCCTCCCCAGCCTTGATCGTGCGCGCCGCGAGGCCGATCGCCTCCATGCCCGATCCGCACAGTCGGTTGACCGTACTTGCCGGCACCTCGACGGGGAGGCCCGCGATGAGCGACGACATCCGCGCCACATTCCGGTTGTCCTCACCTGCCTGGTTCGCATCCCCGAAGTACACATCGTCGATCCTGTCTGGTTCGATGCCGCTCGAGGCGACGATCGCGGCGATCACCGCCGCTGCGAGATCGTCGGGTCGTACGGGGGCCAGCGAACCGGCGAATCGGCCGATCGGTGTGCGGATGTAGTCGAGGAGGAAGGCTTCCATGGAGGGCCAGCCTACGGGAACGAGCACGACGTGTCGCACGCTCGGACCACGCGCCGCCTTCGGCCTCGGTACGCTGGCGCGATCGACCCAGGAAAGGACATCTGCGTGCCGGACTTCTTCGACGCCCATCGCGAGACCATCGACCGAGCCGTCGAGGCGATCTCGGCCCGAACCTATTGGAGCGCCTTCCCCGAGCATCCGAAGGCCTACGGCGATGAAGCACCTGCAGCCGGGCAGGAGGCATTCGACGCGATGCGCGGGCATCCGTTCACGATGGATCAGAAGAACTTCGGTTACGGGGCCGTCGCTGAATCCTCGCCGTACGGCCTGGAGCTCGGGATCGAGTATCCGTCGACGACCGTCGATGCCACGATCGAGGGTGCGGTTGCAGCGATGCGGACCTGGGGTCGCGCCACACCCCAGACCAGGGCGGGCGTGTGCCTCGAGATCCTCGATCGCCTGTCGAAGGATGCGTTCACCATGGCCCATGCCGTGATGCACACGACCGGGCAGAGCTTCCTGATGGCCTTCCAGGCAGGTGGACCCCACGCACTCGACCGCGCGCTCGAGGCGATCGCCTACGCCTACCACGAGCAGACCCGTATCCCGGATCCGCTGAGGTGGGAGAAGCCTCAGGGTCAGCGTGATCCGCTCGTGATCGACAAGCGCTGGATCATCAGGCCACGTGGCGTCGCCGTTGCGATCGGTGTGTCCACCTTCCCGACGTGGAACGGGTATCCGGGGATCTTCGCGTCACTCGCCGCCGGCAACCCCGTCATCGTCAAACCCCACCCCGAGACGATCCTGCCATTCGCCATCCTCGTGCGAACCGCCCGTGCCGTCATCACCGACGCAGGGTTCGATCCCGACGTCGTCCAACTCCTCGTCGACACGCCCGATGCCCTCGTTGGGAAGGACCTCGTGATGCGACCGGAGGTCGGCATCGTCGACTACACGGGTGGATCGGCCTTCGGACGATGGCTCGAGGAGCACGCCACGCACGCGGATGTCTACACCGAGAAGGCCGGCGTCAACTCGGTGATCCTCGATTCGGTACGCGACCTCTCGGCCGTCCTCCGGAACCTGTCCGTATCGATGACGATGTACTCGGGCCAGATGTGCACGACGCCCCAGAACCTGTTCATCCCAGCGTCCGGGGTGAAGGCCGGTGACGACGTGGTGCCGTACGACGAGGTCGTTGCCGCGTTCGTCGCTGCCGTGGATGGGTTGCTCGGGGACGATGCCAGGGCCGCAGGCGTCCTCGGCGCGATCAAGGGGGAGGCGACGATCGAGCGAGTCGGCAACGCCGCTTCGTCGGGGCGGATCCTCTCACCATCGCGTGCCATCGCCAACGACGAGTACCCCGATGCCGTCGTCCGGACGCCGGTGATCATCGAGGTCGACGCCACGGATGACGCCCACCGGCACGAGATGTTCGGGCCGATCATCTATGTCGTTCGGGCCGAGTCCACCCGCGATGCGATCGTGTCGGCGAGGTCAGCCGCGATCGACAGCGGTGCCATCACCTGGCTCGCGTACACGACCGACGACGCCGTGATGGACGAGATCATCGATGCAGCCGTCGACGGAGGGGTCTCTGTGGCGTTCAACCTCGCCGGCGGCCTCTTCGTGAACCAGTCGGCTGCGTTCTCGGACTTCCACGTGACGGGTGCCAACCCTGCGGGAAACGCGTCGCTTGCGGACCCTGCGTTCGTCGCGAAGCGGTTCCGTGTCGTGGGGGTGAGGATCGAGCCCGCGCCCTGACGCGCGAAGATCGACGTCCTTTTCGCGACGCCAGCCACATTTTCCGGACATCCGGGGTCTGATTCGTCTAACTTGCCCGCATGCCGTGATGGCCGAACGGTGGGGAGATCATGACGACAACCCTCGAACACACGAATGCCCCTGACCTGAGCCGAGCTTTCCCGACCGTTGCATGGCGGATCCGGGAGTGGGCGCGCACGACGCCCGACCGCGTCGCGATGCGCGACAAGGACTTCGGCATATGGCAGGAGCGGACGAGCGCACAGGTCTGGGAGCAGGTGCTCATCGCGGCCCATGCACTCGTGGCGCTCGGCGTCCGTCCCGGCGACGTCACCTCGATCCACTCCGAGGACCGACCGGAGTGGTTGATCTTCGACTTCGCCACGGTCGCCATCCGAGGGATCTGCACCGGCATGTACCCGACCAACCCGACCGCCGAGGTGCAGTACCTCCTCAACGACGCGGGTGCCACGGTCCATGTCGCGGAGGACCAGGAGCAGGTCGACAAGGTCCTCGAACCAGGGCGCGACGCCTTTCCCACGATCTCGACGATCGTGTACCTCGAACCCCGTGGCGTGCACACGATGGACGATGACAGGCTCATCTCATGGGATGAGTTCATGGCCATCGGAAGGGACCACCGCGATGCGAACCCCGGCGCCGTTGAACGCCTGATGGCGGATGCGGAACCTGACGAGGTGATGACGCTCATCTACACGTCCGGGACGACGGGTCCTCCGAAGGGCGCGATGCTGACCCACCGCAACATCGAGTTCGCGGTCGAGAACGTCCTGAACGACCCTTCGCGCTTCGCCGCGGCGAAGGGGGAGAACACGACGGACGAGAAGCTGACGTACCTGCCCCTCTGCCACGTCGCGGAACGGTTGTTCTCTTCGTGGTCCATGGCGTACAACGGCCCGATCCTCAACTTCGCGGAGTCCATCGACACCGTGCAGATGAACCTGCGAGAGGTACAGCCGACCATCTTTTTCGCGGTGCCGCGCATCTGGGAGCGCATCCATGCGGGCGTTCTCATCCGGCTCCAGGACGCGACGAGGCTCAAGCGGCTCACGTCGGCATTCGGCCTGAAGCTCGCGGCATACATCGGTGCGAAGCGGGTCGAGAACGATGGCGACTTCACGCTC
>JAWOGV010000250.1:0-10873 GCA_046496605.1 Acidimicrobiia bacterium
GTCGTCATTACCTACAGCGACCAGGCGGCCGTCATGGGGGAAGCGCTGCGCCGGCGGTTCAATGAGAGCATTCGCACCCATTACAATTTCCTTGACTCGGAACAGGGGGGGATCCGTCAAAGTGACGGCCATATTGCTCCTTTCATGACCCTTTCTTACGGCATTGTCACCAGTCACAGCCAGGAGTTTGCCGACATCCGCGAAATCACCGAAACCGCTGCCGAACTGCGCCGCATGTCCAAAGACAAACATGAGCAATAAACCAAGCCATGAATCAACCGCCTGATGCCGCTCTCGCCTGGCCCATGCTTGACCTGATCAACGAAGGTGTTTTGTTAGTCGAGCAGAACGGCAGCACGAACCCGGGACGCTCGGCGTTCGTCGAGTCGGCGAGGAGGACGCGGACCCCGCGGGCGCCGATCGCGGCGAACGATCGCAGGTCGGTTGGGACACCGTCGAGGGGTGTCGGATCGAGCTTGAAGTCCCCGGAGTGCAGCACGATGCCCTCCGGCGTGTCGAATGCGATGCCTGCGGCGTCAGGTATCGAATGGGAAACCGGTATGAAGGTGAAGCGGAAGGGCCCATGGTTGGTCCACTCGTACGGCTCCACGGCTCGAAGGTCGGCCGTGATGCCGTTCTCCTCGATCCGCGCCCTTGCGAACTCGATCGTGAGCGAGGTTCCGTATACGGGGACGTTGCGTTCCCGCAGGAGATATGAGAGGGCACCGATGTGGTCCTCATGCCCGTGGGTGAGTATCACGCACGACAGGTCGGTGCTGCCGTCGAGGACCGACGAGAAGTCGGGGAGGACGAGGTCGACACCAAGCATGTCCTCCTCGGGGAACATGAGGCCGCAATCGATGAGGGCCGAGGTCCCGTCGATGTCGAGCGAGGCGCAGTTCCTGCCGACCTCGCCGAGGCCGCCGAGAAAGCCGATTTTGACCGTCATCGGGACCGCCGCTCAGTGATGAGCGACAGCGCGGCGCCGACGGCGTCGACCGTTTCCGGAAGTGCTGGCACGAGCGGGAGGCGCGGATCCCCCACGCCGTCCCAGTATGCGGTGAGGGCGCCCTTGAGCGGCATCGGACTCGGCTCCGAGAACAGGGCTGTCGTGAGCGGGGTGAGGAGTTGGTGCAACTCCTCGGCCGTCTCCCAGTCACCCTCGACGACGGCATCGACCATGGCGGCGACCTCTCGGCCCGCGAGGTGCGAAATGACCGAGACCACTCCGACTCCCCCTGCGGCGACGATGTCCTTGGTGTGCGCGTCGCTGCCCGAGTAGACGGCGAAGCCCTCCGGGAGCGCGGCGATCGCCCTTCGCGACCACTCGATGTCATCGACGGCGTCCTTGACGGCCACGATCCTCGGGTGCCGCGCCAGCTCGCTGAGCGTGTCGATCTCGATCCGTGTCGCGGTGCGGCTCGGGATGTTGTACAGCATCATCGGGAGGTCCGTCGCGTCTGCGATGGCCGACATGTGGGCGACGATGCCCCGTTGAGGCGGCTTCGAGTAATACGGGGTGACGGCCATGATCCCGTCGGCTCCGCCGTGGGCAGCGGCCTCCGCGAGCGCAATCGACTCCCGTGTGTTGTACGTTCCGGCGCCTGCAATGACCCGCATCGATCCCTTCGCAGCATCGACGGCCGCCTTGAACAGGGCGATCTTCTCGGGCTTCGAGAGCGTCGGCGCCTCACCTGTGGTTCCCGCAACGACGATGCCGTCGGAACCGTTGTCCCTCAGGTGCCGAACGAGACGCCAGAACGCCGCGTAATCGACGGAACCATCGGACGCGAAGGGAGTGATGATCGCCGTCACGACTCGGCCGAAGGGTGCGTCTGGACGGTGCTCCATGCGCGAAAGTTACCACGGCAGCCCTCGTTACCCTTGGAACCATGGAGGACACGAGCCCGTACATCAAGGACGTGACAGTCGCAGACTTCCAGAAGGAAGTGCTCCTGCGCTCCCGTGAAGTCCCCGTGCTCGTCGACTTCTGGGCGGCGTGGTGCGGGCCTTGCAAGGCGCTTTCCCCGCTCCTCGAGCGAATGACGATGGAGGCAGGGGGTGCGTTCGAGCTCGCCAAGGTCGATGTGGACGCGAACCCTGATCTCTCGGCACAATTCCTCGTCCAATCGATCCCGACCGTCGTGGCGATCCGCAACGGCAAGGAGGTCGGCCGATTCACCGGTGCCCTCCCTGAACCGTCGATCAGTGCCTTCCTCGAATCGGTCCTCCCCTCCGAGCTCGACCTCATGGTCGAGGAGGCCAGGACCGCGCTCGTGTCAGGGGACACCGCTGGCGCAGAGCACATTCTCCGCCAGGTGCTCAGCTCCAAGCCGGACCACCAGGATGCGGGGACGAGCCTTGCGGCACTGCTCATCGATCATGGTGACATCGACGGGGCGATGATCGTGCTCGGCAAGCTGGTACCGGACGCGGAAGTCGGACGGCTCCAGGCTGCTGCCCGCCTCCGCCGAACGGCGGGGGACGACATCACCGACCTCGAGGCCGCTGCCGCTGCGGCACCGGCGAGCGACGACGCCCAGCTCGCACTCGCCACCGCTCTGGCTGCACGCTCGGAGTTCGAACCCGCCCTCGACAGGCTGCTCGAGATCGTGCGCCGCAAGGGCGATGGCAAGGATGCGGCCCGCCAGGCCATGGTCGACATCTTCGGCGTGCTCGGAAACGACCACCCGCTCACCGGCACCTACCGCAAGCACCTCGCCACGGCCCTGTACTGACGTCGTCAGAGTCCGAGCACGGGTTCCTCAGAGTCCGAGGAGGGGTTCGAGACCGACGGCCACCGGCTCCGTCTGGGCGTTGATCGACCGGATGGCAAGCAACATCCCGGGCATGAATGATGCACGGTTCGTGGTGTCGTGGCTTATCGACAGCACCTCTCCTGCCCCACCGAACACGACACGCTGGTGGGCGACGAGGCCCGGGAGCCGCACGGAGTGCACATGGACGCCCTCGACGACAGCGCCGAGTGCCCCCTCCGCGATCTCCTCACCGTCGACGTGGCGCTGCTGTTCGGGCGATACCGCAGCGATCCTCATCGCTGTCGCGATGGCCGTTCCCGAGGGTGCCTCGGCCTTTCGGTCATGATGCATCTCGATGATCTCGGCGACGGGATAGTGCGGGGCAACGACCTCGGCGAGCTTCATCATGAGAACGCCGCCGATCGAGAAATTCGGGACGACGAGGCAGTTCCCCGGACCCTTGCCCCAGAGACGCCCGAGCTCCTCGAGCCGGTTCGCGTCGAATCCGGAGGTGCCCACGACCACGCTCGCGCCGAACTGGCGCCATTGGTCGAGGTTGTCCATGATGACATCGGGCCGGGACCATTCGACGATGACGTCGCAGCCGTCGAGGGCCTCGTACTTCTGGGCGATGGACAGGCCGCCGATGCTCCCTGACGTGTACACGTCGAACAGGCCGATGAGCCGCATGTCCGGCTGCTCGAGGATCGTCGACGCAGCGAGCCCGCCCATCTGACCGGAGGCTCCTGCGACGCCGACCTTCATAGCACGAATGCCTCGAGGTCGGAGGCCTCGAACGGCCCCACCGCACCAATGACGTAGGGTGAACCGTACGAGGCGCGCGCGACCTCGATGATCGCGTCGCCGGTGATGGCCGATATGCGCGCGACGGTCTCGTCGACGGTCAGATGCTCGGCGCCTGTCAGCTCGGTCCTGCCGATCCTGTTCATGCGGCTGTTGGCGTCCTCGAGGCCGATCGCGAGCGAACCGCTCACGTGGCCCTTTGCCCTCTCGAGTTCCTCGTCCGTGATCCCGTCCTCGAGCACGAGCGCAACCTGTTCGCGGATGATCTTGAGCACCTGCTCGGCCTGGGACGGCGTCGTCCCTACATACACCGCGGACGCGCCCGTCTCCGCGAATGGGAGCCGGAACGAGTGGATGGCGTACGCGAGTCCCCTCGTTTCGCGTATCTCATGGAAGAGCCTGCTCGACATACCTCCGCCGAGGACGTGATCGGCGAGGGTGAGGGCGAATCGGCGTTCGTCGTTCCGCGAGATCGAGGGTGCCCCGAACACGATGTGCGCCTGCTCCGTGTCCTTCGTCTTCACCCGGATCGTCGGGGCCATGATCGGTTCGATCAGTGGACGGTCGACGCCGGTCCCCTGCCACGATCCGAAGTGTTCGGCGATCAGGTCGATGAGGTGGTCGGGCAGGTTGCCTGCAATCGCAACCACCGTCGAGCGGGGTGTGTACCTGCGATGCCAATAGCCGTGGATCGTGTCCCTCGACATACCGAGGATCGACTCGGTCGTCCCGAGGATCGGCGGTGCCAGGGGATGCGATGACCACAGCGCGTCGATGAACAACTCATGGGCGACATCGGTCGGATCGTCCTCGTTCATGTTGATCTCTTCGAGGACGACGTGGCGCTCCGAATCGATCTCGTCCTGGCGGAACGCCGGCTTCCGGAGCATCTCGGCGAGGATCTCGACACCGAGGGGAAGGTCCTCGTCGCGCATGCGCGTCCAGAAGCAGGTGTACTCCTTCGATGTGAAGGCGTTGTGGCGCGCCCCGATCCCGTCGAATGCCTCCGATATCGCCCTGGCGGACCACGTCTCGGATCCCTTGAACAGCAGGTGCTCGAGGAAGTGCGACGCGCCTGCCTCCTTCGGGTCCTCATCCCTACTGCCCGTGTCAACCCAGCACCCGATGGCAACTGATCGCACCGAGGGCATGTGGTGGGTGATGATCCGCAGTCCGTTGTCGAGTGTCGTCAGTTCGTGTTCCATGGAACTCGATGATAGGAACCCCTCGCTCCACCGATGCCTCCGACCATCGACGATCCGCGATCGGTCATGGATCGTCGAGGTTCCTCGGGGAGCGACGCTGCTCCTTCGTCCGACTTCTGGCACGCTTGGACTCCAGCCGCCGCATCCGGGCGGACCTCGAAGGACGCGTGGCACGACGCGGCCGAGGCGGAGGACGGGCGGCGTCCTCGAGGACCGCATGCAGCCTGCGGAGCGCCTCCCTGCGATTCGTCACCTGTGACCGCGAGCCGTCCTCGACGATCCGGATCGAGCGACCGAGCCGCGACACGAGGCGATCGCGCACATCCTGTGCGAACGCCGAGGACGCAGCCACGTCGAACGTCAGCTCGGCTCGTGTTGCGGCCTTGTTGGCGTGCTGGCCACCCGGTCCACCCGAGGGACCGAAGCGCCACTGGAGCTCTGAATCGGGGATGTCGAATCGCATGGCGTGTCATTCCCGGTTCGACGGGACACCACCATCGTACAATCGGTGGTTATGCGCGACCGTGACCAGTCCGTCCTCAGCGAGATCCTCCCGCCGGAGGAGCGCGCGATCGAAGCAGTCGTCGCGAGGTACCAGAGGGTCGCGCCCGCTGTCACCCGCTTCGCCAGGTCACTCTCGGGAAACGACGAGCTCCAGGTCCGCCTCGGTACGCAGGCTGCGGCGACGCCCGACACGATCGTGATCGACCCCGGCGTGTTCCAGACGGCGTATGCGCGATCCGCCCCCGTCACACCTTCGGAGGTGGCCCTCACATCCGCGCTGCACGAGGTCATCCACCTGCTTGCGACCGACCTCGACGAGGAACGGCCGATCCCCAAGGAGTGGCGTGCCTTCCTGCCCGAACGCGACGAGGCCGCCGATGAAGAGGGTGCAATGGTGCCCGTCGGCCTCTTCGAGTTCGGGGAGATGGAGGAGGACGTCGTTCGTGACGACATCACCGAGGACGACATCGCGTTCGACCAGGTCCCCGAGCGTTCCGCCGAGGCGGTCCCCCTGCTCAGTGCCCTCAACGAGATCGGGGGCCCCGCCGCGGAGGCACTGTTCCTCTCGATCGAGGATGCACGCCAGGAGCGGGTGAACTTCGAGGCCTACCCCGGCGCCGGTTCGGTCCTACGGGACCTCTATCGGTCTTCCGTCGGGCATGCCATGGGAAGCGCGAGGCCACTCGGTCAGTTCGCCCTCGCGTGCTTCATGATCGTGGGCGGCCACGAGGAGCGGAACCGGATCCAACGGCGCGTAGAGCCGCACGTCGCCCTCGCCATCGACGATGCAATGGCCTTCCTCGACCCTGTGGTCGACGTGGAGGATCCGTGGACCGTCGGAACGGTCGCGCTGCAGCTTCTGTCGGTGGCGCGACTGCACAACCTGATGCAGGAGGGGGCTGCGTCGACGACACCTCACGGCCGCAAGGCGGAGATGGAGGTGGATGGATCGACGATCACGCAGTCCGTGGATGCCGTGCGAATGGTCACCCCCTCCCTCGCCGATCGCGATTCGTATGAGCAGACGAGGGCGGCTGCCCAAGCCGTGTCTGCCCAGGACGGACGAAAAGGTGCGGCCGACCAGGCAGGTGACCCGGCGACGGATCAGATCATGAAGGTGTCAACTGCTCCGACCGTCTATCTCCCTTCTGGCCAGGGCGGAAAGCTCCTCGTGACGGGTGTGCCTGCCCGGTTCGCCGCATTCGCTCCCGAGGGACGTGCGATGCTGACCCAGGCTGCGTCCGAGTGGGGCGTCGCACAGCATCGGGTGAGCGGCGAGCTGTATCCCCTGTTCCTCGCCAACCAGCGCCGGGGGCTGCGATCAGGGTTCGACGCCGGTGACTTGTCCCCCTACACGCCCCTCCTCCTCGGCGCCGGCGTGTACGACCGGATGTTCGAGAGGAGGGATCTCCCCTCGCGCCGGTCATATGCCGTCAGCCTGCTCGTCGACGGCTCGGCATCGATGCTCCAACCCCGCGAATCGGCGGGCCGAAAGGCCCCGTGGGCCATGGCGGCAGCGCTCCTCGGAGCGTGGACCCTCGCAAGGCTCTCGGATGAGCTCCAGATCGACTTCGAGGTCGCGATCTTCAACCGGTCCTTCGCCACGTCCGTCGAGGACTCAGAAGCCTCCTACCGGGAACGACGCACCCGTGCGACGGCGGGACTCCGCCAGGCCCAGGGCGGGAATGCCGAGCGGCTCACCCGCACCGTCAACCACTACCTCATCAAGTCCTTCCCCCAGCGCTGGAGGGCCGCCGAGGACGTGCTCGCGGGTCTCTTCTTCACCGCCGCCATGCCAGCCGAGGCCGCGAGGCTGGCTCGCAACGATCCCACCGCCACCCCACCGGTATCGATGTTCGACAAGGCGGCCAACGTGGACGAGTTCAACCTCGCGCACGCAGCAGAGCGCCTCAGCTCGCAACGGGCCAACTATCGCATCCTCGTCGTGCTCGCGGACGGCATGACACGTGGATCCGTCCAGGCCCTGGCCGAGACGGCACACAGCATCGAGCACGGCGGAACGACGGTGTTGGGCATCGGCATAGGGGACGACACGGTACGCGCCGCGTACTCACGTGCCCAGGTGGTATCCCAGCCCCTCGACCTCGCTGCCGCGATGGTCAACGGGGTGCGTTCGACGCTGTATCGCACCATCGCAAGTTCCGGAACGGACGCGTGGTGGGTGCACGCAGGTGAACAACGACTCGAAGAACTGACGGCATAGGAGTGGCATCGTGACATCGACCGTGACCTTCACAGACCCGAGGGGAGAGGGACCCGACGTGGTCCTCCCCGTACCCGAGATCGACAAGGACCTGCCGGACAGGGTGAACCGCCTCGATCACATCCCGACCCCGGACCCCCACTACGTCGACCTCGGCATGCAGTACCGGCTCGCACGCCTCGAGGAGATCCGTGTCGCCCACTTCTCGGACTCCCCACTGCACCTCGCCCTGCGCGGCCACATGGGAACCGGAAAGGACCACGATCTCGAGCAGTTCGCGGCGAAGCTCGCAACGCCGTACTACCGGATCCCCCTGACGGGCGAGGTGCGTGACATCACGCTGATCGGCTCGGTCAAGCTCCATGGCGACGGGAAGGGAGGAACCGAGTCGCGGTGGCAGGACGGCGACATCACGCGCGCACTCAGGGGGCCCGCGATCGTCAACCTGTCCGAGTTGAACGCAGCCGGTGCCGAGACCCTCTTCGCCCTCCACGGCCTTCTTGACCGGCACCGCGCGCTCGAGCTCCCGACGGGCGAGATGGTGCGCCTGCGAGACGACGTTCGGATCTTCGGGACCCTCAACCCGACCGACCTGCGCGACTACGCGGGTACCCAGACACTGAACAAGGCCTTCGCCGACCGGTGGATCATCTGGGAGAAGACCTTTCCGAACGAGGACGACCTCACGACGATGCTTGCCCGCCGACATCCCGACATGGACGAGACCATCCGATCGCTCCTCACGAAACTCGCCGTCGAGATCAACACCTCCTTCACGGCCGGGGACACGAGGACGCGTGTCGAGACGCCGATGTCCCTGCGCACCGTCCTCGATCGATACCCTGCGGGCCTCCGCATGTACGCCACCGCGAGTGATCCCATGCGATCGGCGTGGGAGGAGTTCGTCATCCCCCACATCGACCCCTATGACCGCGACCACTACGAGACCGTATGGTCCGCCGTCGTACGGAAGGGACCCGAGGTGGCACCCTTCTCCACCTGACACGCAGCGATCGTGGACGCCCTGCGCACTCGATAGCAGTGCCTTCGAATCGTGTCACAGGCGTGGGATACGATCGAAGTATGCTCGATTACATCGATCAACAGCGAGTTGGCGAACCCGACTACGACAGCCCCTTCGGTGATCCCGCAATCGATTCGGCACCGATTGCGACTCGTCCGTGGCCCGATGTCGCGCATCCTGGACTCAACGACATCGAGCCGAGCGTCGAGCTTGCAGCGTGGGTATCGGCGGTCGACCGGACGAAGCTGTCCGGATCCGACCGGCTCGCGGTGATTCGGGCGCACCAGCGGCTCATCAGCCACTACCAGGCACAGATGTACCGAGACATGCACGCAATCAAGGACCTCTTCCACGACATGGAGGGCATCGAGGACCACGCGGATGCCGCGTTCGCCACCGAGGCGGAGGTTCGGGTCGCGCTCACATGGACGAGGCGGCGAGCCGAGACCGAGCTCTCTCTTGCCTTGGACCTCCACGAGCGACATCCCGATGTGCTCGCCGCGCTCGACCGGGGCACCATCGACGTCGCACGGGCACGCACGATCATCCGCGGAACGGAGCATCTGGACGACGACGCGGCGCGCCGTGTCGGCACCATGGTCCTCGAGGACGCCGAGTACCTCACGACCGGCGAGATCAATGCCCGCGTTCGCGCCCTTGCCGCCGCCACAGACACAGAGGCAGCCTCCCGCCGGTTCGCGAACGCGCATGAGCAGCGCCGTGTGGTCCTCGACCCCACGATCGACGGCACGGCGAACGTCCTCGGCATGGACCTCTCTCCCGCCGACGCTGCCGCGGCGACGCGGCGGATCAACCGCTTCGCCCGGCGGGCGAGGACCGAGGGCGACGACCGTACCCCCGACCAGGTGAAGGCCGACGTGTTCATCGACCTCCTCCTGGGACGTTCACTCCGTGCGAAGGAGGTGAGGAACGGTGCGCCGATCAGTGGAGCGGCCAACCTCGAGATCCGTGTCGACCTCACGACGCTGATCGGACTCGATGACACTGGCGCCGAGCTCGCCGGCTACGGACCCGTCATCGCCGAGATCGCACGTGATCTCGCCAGCCGCGACGGGGGGCGATGGACGTACACCGTCACCGACCCTCTCACCGGTAGTCCGACGGCGAGTGGGCCGATCAGGCGACGCCCCAACTCCGAGCAGCGGCGATCCGTGCGGTCCCGCCAGCCGACCTGTGTCTTTCCCGGCTGTCGCGCCCCCGCCGTCGACTGCGACGTCGACCACACGCGCCCCTGGGCATCCGGCGGGGAGACCTCGGAGGCGAATCTCGCTCCCCTGTGTCGGCACGACCATAGGGTGAAGGGCGAGGCCGACTGGAGATACACGTGCGAAGCCGACGGATCGGTGACCTGTCAGTCCCCGCTCGGACCGACCTATCGACGCCGACGCTCCCGGCCTCCACCCGGGTCGTAGGGGCGCGAACCCCGTATCGTCTCCCCATGCCCTCCTTCGACATCGTTTCCCAGGTTGACATGCAGGAGGTTCGCAACGCCGTGGACCAGACCTCACGCGAGATCGTCACCCGCTATGACTTCAAAGGCACCGATACGTCGGCGCGTCTGACCGACGACGGCATCGTCGTCGAATCGAGCGCCGAGGGCCGGCTCGCCGCGGCGGTCGACGTCCTCAAGGGAAGGCTCGTGAAGCGCAGCGTCAGCCTGAAGTCGATCGCAGGCGGTGATCCCAAGCAGATCGGCGGTGGCCGCTACCAGGCGACCTTCACCCTCAACGAGGGCATCGCACAGGACGCTGCGAAGGAGTTGTCGAAGGCGATCCGCGACATGGACCTCAAGGTCCAGGTGCAGGTCCAGGGTGACCAACTACGCATCCAGGGCAAGAAGCGCGATGATCTTCAGGAGGTCATCGCTGCCGTCAAGGGCCTCGACTTCCGGCTGCCACTCCAATATGTCAACTTCAGGGACTAGCGAGAGATCATCCAACGAGCGAGCAATGGACCAGCGAGAATTCCAGGAGCGACGATGAGCACGGACGAACGGGACGCGGATCGCTACGAACGCGAGCGCAAGGAAGCCAACGAAGCGGCCGAACTCGAGCGCATGAAGTCCCGCGAGGCCGACGACGTCCGGAGGCAGGACGAACGCGACCGGTACGAGGAAGAGGAAGGTCGCGAAGGCTGACAGGCACTGCCTCACCGCCACCGCCCCCGATCTCGTCCTCCGCCAGCGCCCCGCGAGCCCAATCTCGTCCTCCCTTCAGGGGGGACGGGCGAACGAAGTGAGCCAGGGGGGTCAGCACCGCAGCCCAACCTCATCCCCCTTGTCCTCCCTTCAGGGGGGACGGGCGAACGAAGTGAGCCAGGGGGGCGCGCGAGC
>JAWOGV010000273.1:0-2974 GCA_046496605.1 Acidimicrobiia bacterium
TGCCGCTTCGACGGCCTGGTCGAAGCGCTCGACGTCGAGGATCGTCGGGTTGAGTGCGTATCCGGTTGGAGTGGTGACCAGATCGGCTCCGACCATGTTGCGCAGTCGGGAAACCGCGTTGTGCAGGGCGGAGTCGGGATCCTTTGGAGGTGACTCACCCCAGACCTCGTCGATCAGCCGCCCTGAAGTCACCGAGTCGGGGTGGACGGCGAGGAGGACGGCGAGGATCTGGGCTTGTCGGGCAGCCGGGTGATGCTCGTTGCCGTTCTCGTCTGTGACCACCAGGTCGCCGAAGACACGGAAAGACTTCCTCACGATCCCATCTTGGCAGGTCAGCTCAGGGACCGTCCAACACGAGGTTCCGTGCGCTTGCCTATTGCCAGATCATTTCGCCTTGGTCGTCAAGTCGGCCGGTCGGCTGGAGCCCGAGCCTGGTGGCGATCGCCTGGGAGGCTCGGTGGTCGGGGTGGATGTGGGCTGAGAACCTGGCTGTGTCGCGGTCTGCCAACCAGTCCCTCACGGCCTTGGACGCCTCGGTGGCGTAGCCGGAACCCTGCCAGGGACTGCCCACAACCCATGCCAGGTCGGCGCTGTCGCCCTTCACTGTGGCCTGCAGGTAACCGATGGCCGTGCCATCGAGACGGAGGACCCAGTTGTGCCAGATTTCTCCGCCCGAGGGGGCGCCTGCCGATTGGGCCCGGTACAGGTCCTCGAGCTGGCCAAGGGTCGGGGGTGCGCCGCCGGTGAAGGTGTAGAGGGAGGCATCAGAGAGTACGCCGACCATCTCGAGGGCGTCAGCCACGTCGAGCGGGGTGAGGGTCAGACGCGCAGTCCTGATCGATTCGGTCATCGACATCGGCACCAATCCTTGCAGATGTCTCCTGGTTACACGGCCCACGGCCGGACGCCGTCGATCTTGTACGCTGTGCGGCATGTCCCGTGTCACGCACTCCAGGCCCGAGGGCAGATCGCTGTGAGGGCGGTCGTCTACGACAGGTACGGCCCGCCGGACGTGCTGCGGGTCGACGATGTCGATACACCGGTGCCGACAGCAAACCAGGTGCTCGTCAGGGTCGCTGCGACGTCGGTCAATCTCTCCGATTGGGAGTGCCTGCGTGGGACTCCGCTGTACGCCCGGATCGGAGGGCTGCGCTCCCCGGCACGGCGGACGCTCGGCTCCGACATCGCCGGGTGGGTGGAGGCTGTCGGCTCCGGTGTCACCAGGTTCCGCCCGGGCGATGAGGTGTATGGCGAGATACGGATGGGTGGCTTCGCCGAGTACGCGGTGGCGTCGGAGTCGGCGCTCGCCCGCAAGCCGACGAAGCTGACGTTCGCAGAGGCTTCGACCCTCCCCCAGGCGGGTGTGATTGCGCTGCAGGGGACCGGGGACATCCGACCGGGCGAGCGGATGCTCATCAACGGTGCTGGTGGCGGCTCGGGATCCTTCGCGATCCAGCTCGCCAAGCTCGCCGGGGCGAACGTCGTCGGCGTCGACAACGCGAGCAAACTCGAGTTCATGCGGATGCTGGGTGCCGACGAGGTGATCGACTATCAGAACCAGGACTTCACCAGGGCAGAGCCATCCGACCACATCCTCGATCTGGTCGCCCGTCGGTCAGTGTTCGCATACCGGAGGGCGTTGGCTCCGGGAGGCCGTTACCGCTGCGTTGGGGGCACCGTGCGGTCAGTCCTGCGTGTCGTGACAGTCGGTGCCATCCTCGGCCGGCTCACGGGGCGTCGGATTGGATTGCTCGTTGTGAAGTCCGGTCCGACACACTTCGAGCCCCTCGCCGAACTATGTCTCTCAGGCGACGTACAGATCCACATTGATCGCACGTACGGGCTCGACGACGTACCCCAGGCGCTCGCCCGCGTTGGTGAGGGTCGCGCCCTTGGCAAGGTCGTCATCGAAGTCGACTGAATGGCCGGGCTGGTCAGGTGGGGGACGGCTCACCGCGGCGGATCAGACGTAGAGTCGAAGGTTGGCACACATGTGCCGCGGCGGAGAGCGCGATGAGAGCCAGGGCGAGGGTCATCGTCGGGATCGATTGTGTGCTGACACCATCTCTGCGCCTGCGATGGCTGCCGAGTCTGAGATCGGGATGATCGATCCAGCCAGGGGATGCGGCATCTGCGGGGATCAGACGGACGCGTGGCAACGTCTTCTCTGCAACCCGGGCGACTATCCGTGAACAGGGGATTGTGTTCGACCACCACCGCTCCCAACCGGAGAACGGCCTCGAAGGCGATGAGATGCTGGGGGCAGTTGGGCATCGCCAGGAACGCCCGGTCCGCACGCACCGAGCCAGAACGGTTCTGCAGCGGTCATTGGACATCCTTCTCTCATTCGATCCAACCTCATCCTAAGTATCGAGACCCGGGACATAGCCGTGTGAGTTGGAGTGATTCGAGACGCGTGGGGGTGAGCCTTCCTGGAGTGTTTCGCGCAGGAGTCACGTGACCAGATGAAGCTCGTCGCTCAAGCCAACGGCTCGGACCTCCGCCTTTGAAATCTCTTGAAGTGTCTGCGCCATGATCGGGAGGAGCAGGAAATGCAGAGGAAGGAGGTTGTCATGTATCGAGTGGGACTGATCGTTGCCATCCTCGTATCGGTCGCCGCATGCTCGAGTAGTGCGGAACCAATAGAGGTGAACGGAAACACCGGAATGTGTACGAGCTCGGGAACGCGATTCTCCGGCGAGTATCTGGAGGGCACCCAGCTCCCGGGAAGCGTTGTGGAAACCGTCCTCAATTGTCCGATGAACGAGATGTCCGACGACCGCCTCGTCGGTGCGATGGAGAGTGAAGTCCGGTGTGAGTACTCGAATCAAAGCGGCGTGATCGTCGCGGAGTGCGTTTCCAACAGTGTTGTTACCAACGACGGCGGCACGTGGCAGGAAGACGGAGGCACCTTCACCATCACAGGAACGGACATCGGTGTGCAAGGACTCGTGGTTCAGGAAGGCGTTCGCGT
>JAWOGV010000309.1:0-7121 GCA_046496605.1 Acidimicrobiia bacterium
ACGAACGTCACGAGACCGGCAACCGCCATGACGATCCACGGCCACGTCGTCGGCTGGTGCTGCCGGTCGGTCATCCGGTCTCCTGGAGCGGTCGGGCGGTGAGCACCCCTGCGATCGCCAGCACGAGAACGGTGACGATCATCATCAGCATCCACGCAAGGCTACTGCCGCCGAACTCTAAGGCCTCCAGCGCCTGCGTTGCCCCGATGAGGAGGGGAACGGACAGGGGTGCGACGACGAGGGGGACCAACGCAGTGGCGTTGGATCCGCTCGATACGATGCCAGCCGCGAGCGTTCCGAGCAGGGCGAGACCGGCGCCCACGACGATGAAGGTGACGGGCAACACGAAGATTCCCGTCACCGCGACGTCGTACAGGACGAGCGTGGCGACCCCGACGACCGCCTGGAACACCAGAAGGAGAACGAAGCTCGCCGCCGCCCTTCCCACGTAGACCGCTGCCGGATCGAGGCCTACGAGGGCGATCTGGTCCCGCTGTGCGAGCGTCTCCGCGTTCGTCTGGCGGATCGCGATCAGAACCCCGAAGAGCATCACGACGACCCAGAACATCCCGGGTCCGATCCGTTGGAGCATGGGTGCGTCCGTGCCGATCGCCAGCGGGATCAACAGCAACGCGATCGCTCCGAAGGGAATCGTGACCCATACCACCTCACCGGAGCGGCGCTCCCGCACGAGGTCACGACGGGCGACCGTCACCACCTGGTTCCAGAATCCGGTCACGCGATCGTGCCTCCAATGATCTCCACGGTGCGCGTGGCGATCCCGGCAACCCTCTCCCTGTCGTGGGAGACGAGGATCGCGCCCCCACCCCTTTGCACCGTTCGTGTCACCAGGGCATCGACGAGCTCGATCGCGTCAGAGTCGAGCGCCGAGTGCGGCTCATCGAGGAGCAGGAGGTCGGGTCCTGTCATGAGGACCCGTGCGAACTCAGCCCTGCGCTGCATCCCGTGGCTGCACCGATCGGTGATGCGGTCGAACGCCCCGAGGAGGCCCACGGCTCCCAGGGCCTTGCGGGCCTCGCCACGATCGATGCCGCGGGCATCTGCGACGAAGACGAGGTTCTCACCGAGGGTCATCTCCGGATACAGGCCTGGGACGTGGCCGATGTACCCGATCCTGGTGCGCACTGCGTACCGATCCTCGGACCCGATGCCCGCACCGAGAACGGATCCGCGCCCTGACGCCGGCCGAATCAGCGTTGCGATCAGACGGAGCAGCGTCGTCTTCCCCGCACCGTTCGACCCGAAGACACCGACGGATTCCCCGGGTGGCACCACGAGGTCCACGTCCTTGAGGATGTGGACCGATCCCGCACGTACGGACACGCCGTCGAGCTCGATGAGGGGCGCGGATGCGTTCACCGCCGGGAGTGTACGGAGGGGCCACTCTCTGTCCATGTCCGGAATACCCCGAGGGTCGGTAGCGTTGCGGCTGCAACGAAAGCGAGCACCTGGAGTTCGAAGCCAATGGCGACCATCGACATCACGAAGGACACGATCCACGACACGATCGAGGACAACGACATCGTCCTCATCGACTTCTGGGCGGAGTGGTGCGGTCCCTGCCGCATGTTCGGCCCGACCTACGAGAAGGTCTCCGAACGACATGTCGACGGCGACCTGAAGATCGCCTTCGCCAAGGTCGACACCGAGGTCGAACAGGAGCTCGCTGCGAGCTTCGGCATCCGCTCGATTCCGACCCTCGTCGCCTTCCGGGATCAGATCGGTGTCTTCAGCCAGCCAGGAGCCCTTCCGGAGGAGGCACTCGAGGACCTGATCGGCCAGATCAAGGCGCTCGACATGGATGCCATCCGCGAGGAGATCGCCCAAGAAGAAGACGCCGCGAGTGAGCCAGCCGACGCCTGACCGAACCCGTCCCGTCGACCACCACCGGACGCCGCCACGACAGGCGGCGTCCGACGCGTCACAGGGTCAGCTCACAGGGGTCGACGCACGATGGGGGCCAGCACTCGTTGCGCCTCGTCCAGGTCGTCCCTGTGCACGACGATCTCGATCGAGAACGACCCGAGTATTCCGGGATCGGTGACGACCGTCGAAGCGATGCCCGCATCGGCGAGGGCCCCCCATGCCTCGTCTGCGGTTGCACGATCCGTGAAGATCGCTGCCGCCACCGAGTCGCCGAGGATGCCCATCACCCAGCCGCCCCGCCGGTGAAGTTCCATGACGCGAGCCGCATCGACGGCGCATGGACGATGAGGGGCCCGAACTCCGAGTCGGCGAACCTGGCGTCGTTCCCGATGCCGAGTACCTTTTCGGGCCCGAGCGCACCGACGAACGACTGTGTGAAGCGCATGTTCGACACGGGATGGGTGATCCGGCCGTTCTCGATCATGAACGTCCCGTTCCTCGTGAGGCCCGTCACGACGAGCGACTTCGGATCGAGGACCCGGCAGTAGTTGAACGTCGAGACATAGATGCCCCTGTCGACGCCTCCGATGAGGTCCTCGACGTCAGTCTCCCCGCCGCCCACGAACACGTTCATCGCAAACGGGCCCCAAACCTCGGATCCGGGCCCCGCGTGTCCGGTCGACTCGGTTCCCGCCTTGGCGGCCGTGCGCCGATTGTGGACGAGACCTGCCGTGATCCCGGCCTTCACCATGTCCACCCTGCCCTTGGGCGTGCCCTCCGTGTCGAACCCGATGTGGAGCGCCCTCGGATCCGTCGCGTCATCCCATAGGTTCACCGATGGGTCGAACTGGTGCGTCCCGACATCGACGAACGACATGCCTTCCTGGGCGACCTTTGCGTTGAAGCCGTAGACGTCGAGGAAGACGGCAATGGTGGCCAGGCACTCCGGGGACAGCACCACCTCGAATTCCCCCGGCTTCGCGTCGAACGCGTCGACGCTGTCCCTCGCACGCTTGGCGGCGGCGGCACCTGTCTCATGGGCTTCGAGGGCCGCCAACGACCGTCCCGCCGTGTGACCCGATCCCGCCGAGCGATCGGTCTGGTGGATGCCGTCGAGGACGGCCGTGGTGTAGCGGGCGGTGACGGACCTGCCCTCAGTGTTGGCATAGGCGTGATCCCTCGCGACGGTCTCACAATATCCGGCTGCCAGGAGGCCACCTCCTGCATCGACGAACGCCTTGACGACCTGCGCCCTGTCCGTCGGGTCGGCGGCCGCGGTCGCCTCGTCCCAGTGATCGACGTCCTGGCCGGTGACGGGTCCGCCGAAACCCGGCCAATCCTTGTCGATGGGTTGCTGGCCCGCCACCTCGAGGGTGTCGTCGACGAAGCGTGAGAGCGCGTCTCGGTTCGGGACGGTCGACGTGCTCGACGCAATGCGACCATCGGCGGTGGCGACTCGCAGCATCACCTCGCTCACGTCCTCGGACACGTTCTGGTGGATGAAGGAGTTCGCGAACCGGGTGAGGGACGAGGTGCCCACGCCGACGAGCACCTCAGCATCGGCGCGGTCGGAAACGAGGTCGAGGACGAGCTCTGCGAGGTCGGTGTGTCGTGTCATCCCCTCACCCCCACGCGCACGTTCGCGAATCTGGCGGGCGATGCGCTGTGTCCCGTGTGCGCCACCTGCATCGGTTGTCCCTTCCCGCAGTTGGGCGTGCCCCAATGGATCCACTCGCGCTCGCCGGCGAGCCGGTCGAGCGAGCCCCAGAACTGCGGCGTGATACCCGTGTATGTCGGATTCTTGAGCATGCGCCCGAACTCACCGTCCTTGATCTCCCATGCGATCTCACAGCCGAATTGGAAGTTGAGCCGCTTGTCGTCGATCGACCACGAGCGGTTCGTCGCCATGTAGACGCCGTCGTCCGTGTCGGCGACGATGTCTCTCAGCGTTCCGGTGCCCGGGAGCAACCCGACGTTGGTCATACGCACCATCGGGAGGCGGTTGTACCCGTCCCCCCTGACCATGCCACCTGGTGGGAGCCCGGCTATGGCGGGGGAGTCGCGGCCGGAGAGCACCCCGACCCACAGGCCATCCCTCACGATGTCGACTCTCTGGGCGGGCGTCCCCTCGTCGTCGTACCCGAAGGTTCCGAGGGCACCGGGCAGCGTGGCGTCGGCGGTGATGTTCATGAGGTCGGAGCCGTACCGATGCTCGTTGAGTCTGGCGAGTTCGAGATGGCTCGTTCCCGCGAACGCGGCCTCCCATCCGAGGATCCTGTCGAGTTCGATCGCGTGACCGACCGATTCGTGGATCTGGAGTGCGAGTTGTGATCCCTCGAGGATGAGGTTCGTCTCGCGTTCGTCCATCTCGGGTGCACTGAGGAGGGCGACCGCCTCCTCCGCGATGCGTGCCGCGTGGTCGGCGAAGTTCCACGAACGGACGATCTCGTACCCGCCCGTCTCGTACTGGCCGAAGCTCTGCGGGTATGAACGGCGCTGCGTCTCGGATTCACCGATGGCCGTCGCGTCGTAGCCTCCGCCCGATTCCACGAGGTGTTGGTGGATCCTGTGGCCCTGGGACGAGACGAACCACTTGTTCGTGTCCCAGAACGCCAGTGTGCCGGTCGCAATCGCAACCCCCTCGACGCCTCGCATCGTTGCGGTGACGCCCACGAGCAGATCGACCTTTTCCGAGGTTGCGACCGTGAAGGGATCCTCCACGACAGGAGTGGACCACGAGGTCTGGTGGACAGGGACATCGGCGAACTCCATTCGGGGCCCCGGCACGAGCGCCGACGCCTTCGCGATGGCCGATGCGCGCTCACCGGCTGCGCGAACGGAGGCGGGAGCGAGATCCGCTGTCGCGGCGAAACCCCACGACGATCCGATGAGCGCACGGACACCGACGCCCGCGTGCTCGGACCGGTCATAGTTCTCGAGGTTCTCGTTCTGGACGTTGATCGTCTCTGATCGCGTCACGACGACCCTGGCATCGGCGTAGGTCGCCCCCGCGTCGAGTGCTCCCTGTACGGCAAGGCTTGCCTCTTCGAACACGTCTCGTCGCCTCCATCGCTCGCAGAGGGCCAAGACTACGGGTTCACGATCCGCTGTGCCTCAGAGGGACACACCGAGGGTGGAGGCGACCTCGGCCACGAGCTCGACCGTTCGATCCTCCGATGCCAGGAGGACGGAGCCATCTGATCCCGCAGCGAGGACACGCACATCAACGCCCTCGGAGATGCCCTGTGCGGCGAGGAAGGAAGCGAAGGACTCGTCGACTGCCACGATGCGGACCGTCGCCCCTGTCGGTACGTCCCGAAGAGCCCTGACCGGCCGCTCCACCGGTCCACCCGTCCCTGCCGGAATCGCCTTGCCCTGCGGTCCGAACAGGGGGTCGCCGAGGAAGCCGCTCAACCGATCCGCGATCTCGGCGGGCGTGACATGTTCCATCTCACACGCAACCTCGTCGGCTCTATCTACCGAGAGCCCGAGGTGCTCGACGAGGAACACGGACCACAGCCGTCGGCTTCGAAGCACGGCGTTGGCGCGACGCTCACCATCGATCGTCAGGCTCACCCCCTTGTACGGCGCGTAGGTGACGAGCCCGAGTGTCTCGAGCTTCTTCACCATCTGGTTCGCCGACACCGACGAGACATCGAGTACCCGAGCGACCGACGACAGGGGAACGGGAGGTCCATCCCCGTCCTCGACGGCGCGAGCGACCGTGATGAGATACATCTCCTCGGCTTCGCTGGTGATGTGGTCCTGTAGGTCCATGTGCGCCAAGCCTACCGAGCGGCTCAGCCCGCCGGAGTGAGGGGGATAGGACTTCCCAGCACGACGGAGTCCGGCACGGTGGCCGTGACGTCGACGGTGATCGCGGTCGGCGAGTTCATCGACGTGAGCGGCTCACCGACGCGCACGAGCGAGCCTGAGCCCGTGAACCCGTAGAGAGGGGGCGGTACCACGACGCCCGCGAACCCAGGAGGTTGCAGGTGCGCCGACGCGAGCCGCGTTGGATCGATTGTGTCGGAACCCGGGTCGTCCGTCCCCTCGAACGTGATGACGATGTCGACGGTCGCGACAGCTCCACCCAGGGTCGACCACTCGACCCAACCCCACCCATCGCCGATCGTGAGCTCGTCGATGACGACGACCCTGCCGTCCCCGAAGTCGATCATCATCCCTGCGAGGATCTGGGGTACGGTTGCGTCGAGGTCGAGGGTTTGCGTGCGGGACGTCGATGTGCTGGAGGCGAGATGCGGAGTCAGCTCGAATCCGTCGAGTGAGACCTGTGGTGGGAACTCCACGGTGACGTTGCCGAGCGCGCCGATGGTGGCGTATTGGCGGACCATGGGAACGAACAAGGCGGTGTCCCTTTCACCGAGGACCCAGAACGCGACGTCGAGTGGCGCCACCTCCGCCGGGTCGAGGTTCCCGGCGACGGCGGTCGACACGGCGACCGTCACGGCATCGGTCGATGAGTCGGTCGCCACGACCCGTGCACCGATCTGGTCGGTGACAGCCACGAAACCATCCGGGAAGCCCGCGGCCTCGACGGGAACGGAGGGCAGCATCGTCGTCGCTGTCTCGTCGGCCAACACCTCATCCTCAACAGGACCGGCCACCACCGCGTACACGACGAACGCACCGACGAGGAGGGCTCCCAACGCCGCGGCGACCACCGCGGGCACCCATGGCAGCTCGGACTCGCCCTCCCCACTCGCTCCGACGGGGTCGTCGGGGTCGGGGTCGTACGGAGAGCGCATGAGGTCGCGAAAGTCAGGGTTCGGAGTGCCGTCGCTCATCGCACACCCTCCACTGACACGTTGAACTCTCCCGACAGCGGAATCCACAAGGAGGCATCCAGGACGAGTGGGATGTCCTCTGGGATCTCTCCGTCGACCCACGTGAGGTTGAACCGCGGTCGACCCTCCGCCTCCCGCACGGCCGAACGCCATCCGGGACCGTCACCGTCGATGAAGACCGAGTCGACCACCGAAGGATCGATCGAGACGGCCACTTGGACGATCGTCGTTGAACCCTGATCCGAGACGTTGAGCAGCTCCACGGTGATGCCAGCGGCCACCTCGAGGCGCGGCTGGTCCTGCGAGAGGGTGAATGGAACGACCAGCGGGAACAGGGCTACGGCGTCGGTGATCCGAACAGCTGTGATATCTCCGAGCGTGAACCCCTCTCCGACATCGAAACGCGCGACGCGCGTCGTCGGGTTC
>JAWOGV010000023.1:0-10518 GCA_046496605.1 Acidimicrobiia bacterium
AGAGATTCTGATAACTTTTAGACAAATGTTTTAAAATTATGGAGTTTTTGGATAATTTTATTAAAAAGAGGATGAAAATTAAACCTTGATCGGGAGAATTTTTTGCACGCAAAGTCCACATTCACGGAGGGCATCGTCCTCGGACCGCACGAGGTCGAGGAGGTGCGAGCTACTGGCTCGGACGGTGGGGACCGCTACGACCTGGTCCTGGCCGAGGGAGTGATCGTCGATCCCGAGCAGTTCCGACGCAACCTCTTCACTTCGTCATCGTGTGGCGTGTGCGGCAAGGCCTCTATCGACGCCGTTCGTGTCGCCGCCCGCCACGTCCCCGAGGGGCCGATGGTCGAACGATCCGTGATCTCCTCCCTCCCCGATCTCATGCGTTCGAACCAGCGCACGTTCGAGACGACGGGCAGCATCCACGCCGCTGCTGCGTTCGACGCGGACGGCGCGCTGCTCGGCATCTTCGAAGACGTCGGCCGTCACAACGCCGTCGACAAGCTCGTCGGCCACCTTGCGACGACGATGTGGCCGCTGGATCCGTTGGTCATGATGGTGTCAGGGCGGATCAGCTTCGAGTTGGTGCAGAAGGCCGCAGTTGCCGGGATCCCGATCATCTGCGGCGTCTCGGGAGCGTCATCACTGGCAACGGAGCTCGGTGAGGAACTCGGCATGACGGTGATTGGATTCGTGCGGGGGGATCGGTTCAATGTCTATGCCGGGCAGGATCGGATCAGCTGAGATCGTTCAACAATTGCTGGTAGTCCTCCGGCGTGTTCACGTTGAACAGCGACCCATCGGTGATGTCGACGAGTTCGAGGTGGGGAATCGCACCGAGGAAGCTCATCATCGATCGATTGCCCACCCGCAGCTGCTGCTCGGCCGTCTGTGCGAGGTCCCCGCTGAACGCCCCACAGAGCGGCTGCGGACGATCATCGACCCTGGCGATCCTGGCCTGGCCCCTCAAAGGACGAGGGCTCATGAGGCGCTCGACCGTGTCGACGGACAGGAGCGGCATGTCGACGGCGGTCACGAACACGGAACCCTCCCCCGCCCTGTGGAGCGCCGATACCAAGCCACCGAGGGGCCCGAAGTTCGGGAGTGGATCGTGGATCAGGATCGACCCGGGCAGCGCGCGGTCCCCGCCGCACACATACACGGTGTTGAAGACCCTCAGGAGCATCTCCACGATGTGCTCGAGGAAGGTGCGACCGTCGATCTCGAGCTCGGCCTTCGGCGATCCGAACCGCGTGCTCGATCCTCCGGCGAGGACTGCGGCGATGGCACATTCCATGGCGGCAATTCTCGCACCCGGAGTCATTCTCCGGCGGCGCCGAGTGCCTTCCACGCTTGCTCGATCCCGGCAGCGGCCTCCTGTGGGGTCAGAGCGCCATTGGCGAACTCGATCATGGTCGTGAAGAAGGCCCCGTTCTCACCCCCCTCAGTGAAGCTCCCAATGGGGCCCGGCATGAGGTCGGATGCATCAAAACGCCACGCGTCGCGAGCGAGCGCAGCCAGCATGATGGATGCGGCTTCACGCTTGGCATCTGCGTGCCAGTCGCCCTCAGGTCCATAGTGGACGGGATCGAAGTCCTGGCGTGGCGACATGAATCCCACACCGAGCGCCCACCTCTGTCCATACGCATCGCTCACCAGGAACCGCACGAGCTCGCGGACCTCCGGCCTGTCCGTCAGGGCTGATGCGTAGTTGCCCGATCCAGAAGAGGCGAACGAGTCACCGGCGGAGGATGGGAGAAGGAAGAACCCCATCTCGCTCTCGCCGATCCCCTCAATATCGATGAAGGTTGAACCATGCACCATCCAGCACCCCTCACTCTCGTCGGGGAACATCTGCTGGAACCCCAGCCACCATGGAATCTGTGACACGCTCTCGCGACGGAACGTGAGGAAGCCCTCGCCGGCGAGGATCGTGTCGAGGCGTTCGAACGCCCGCACGATGGATGGGTCGTCGAACGGGATCTCATGGGACACCCATGCGTCGTACGTCTCGAGACCAGCTTCACGCATGACGAGGTCCTCCACCCAGTCAGTGCCCGGCCACCCATCTCCACCTCCACCTCCACCTCCACCGGCCGAGAATCCGATGCACCAAGGAGCTTCGCCAGCATCCACAATGGTCCGCGACAGCGAGATGAGCTCGTCCCAGGACTTCGGCGGGGTGACTCCCAATCGCGCGAACCGGTCTTCTGGGTACCACACGAGCCCCTTCATGTCAGCGCTGATCGGTACAGCGAGGAGGCGACCCTCCTCGCTGACGAGGTCCAGGAGGTATGGCTGGTAGTCGTCCTCGAGTGTGGGCCTGTCCAAATAGGAACCAAGGTCGATCACACCGAAGTCACGGTCGAGCTCACGCACACCGGCGGGCTGGGGAGCAATCTGCACGTCGATCGGGAGTGGCCGATCGAGCGACTCCCGACCCGTGATGATGGATTCGAACGACGACATGTCCACGATCCCGATTCCGCTCCTTTCCGCAAAGGCCTCGAGCTCGACCTGGAACCCGTCCATGAGGAGGTCATACGTGACCGAGACCTCCGTGCCGGCAAGGGTGCCCGGTTCCCTTGGGACGAGCAGAGGCAACTGATCGACCCTGACCAGATCGTCAGTACCGCTGGGGCACCCCAGGATGCCGAAATCCGCGCATTCGTCCGCCGAGAATCCCCGGCGCAGCTCTGCAAGCAATGCACGTGCGAGCTCATCGGGTGCCAGCACGTAGTACCCGCGAGTTCCGGTGGGTGTCAGCGCGGTCTGCACGTCGTCGACATCACCCGGGTATACCAGGCGGGCACTCTGGAAGGCCATGTGCATCGCTTCCTCGACGGAGATGGGGAGATACTCCAGGCCGACGCTCGCATCGGCGGCGCGGAGGGCGAGGAGCATCGACAGCTGGGCGTTCGAACCCGACTGGCGCAGCGCTTGATCGGCGAGCCGGGCCGCATACTCGTTGCTCGTGGCTGCCTCCGCGAGGGCGGTGGCCTCACGGCGCTCCTGCCATGCGAAGACTGCGAGAAGCGCAATGACCACGGCCAGACCGCTGACGGCCATCAGCATCCTCGTCCGCCGGCGAGATCGGGTCACGGCGGCGTTCCTCTCCTCCGTACGCTGTCGCTCCTCCTGTGCGATCCGCTCCTCGCGGTTCGTCGATGCGTCGAGGAAGCCCTTCTCGGGGGCCGTGAGCATCATCGTGCTGTCCTGCGACCAAGCGGCCAACTGATGGAGCAGGCCGCCTCCAAGGAGGAAGTCCTCACCGCGGTCGGCGTCGTCCCAGTCGCGCATCGCCTCGGCGAGGCGCTGCTGCAGCCGTACGTCGGCTCTTGCCCCTTCGATCCACTCGCGCAGACGGCCCCACTCGCGCAGGAGGGCCTCGTGGGATATCTCGACCGTCGGGCTCCTTGTGACGAGATCTCGATCGAATGTGAGGAGTCGGTGATGACCGAATACATCGAGTGCGTTCTGGATGCTCTCACCGTGCTCGCCAACCGCGGTCAACTCCGACACCAGGGTCCTCCGCCTCGTGTCCTGGTCCCCGTTCTGACCCAGCGACACCAAGCGAAGGAAGGTCTGTCGGGCTGCCGATTGGGATGGCGCGTCGAGTGACTCGAGAATCGACTCTGCACGTTGGACGAGTGCGCCGAGAACGCCCCCCACTTCTCGGTATGCGCTCACGGTGATGACGTTTCTCTCCCTGACGTCGAACATCTCGGTCAGGGTGTACTCCATCAAGGGCAGCGCAGCAGGTCGCTCCACGACATCGGCGACGATCTCTGCGACGAGCGACGGATCCACCTCCACGCCGACACGGCGCGCTGGTCCCACGATGGCATGCTCGAGGCCGGTCGGTGACATCGGTGTGATGGCCTCGGTACCCCTCCGTAGGAGCTCACCAAAGGTCGGATGGAGAAGCGGACGGTCGTAGAAGTCAGCGCGCAGCGTGCACACGATCCGCACCCGTCCGCTGCCTTCCACGCTTTGCGCAACGCTCGACAGGAATCGGCCCGCCGTGGCCGGATCACCATGGGTGAAGAGTTCCTCGAGCTGGTCGATCACGATCACCAGGTGGCTGGCGTCGTCGGGGAGAATCCGGTCAACCGTCCTGGCGATGCCCTGATCGGAGGTCAAGGTCCGAAGAATCGATGCGGGCGGCCGAAACGCCACCCCGAGCAACGCGTTCTCCAACGCCTCGAACGGGTATCGGCCTGGCACCATCTCCACGATGAACCACGATTCTGAGCCCGATACCGCCCCCCTCCGCAATGCGGGAACGAGCCCCGCCTTGACGAGGCTCGATTTCCCCGATCCGCTCGGACCGACAACCGCGACGAATCGGCCGGATCGAGACGGATCCCCGAGACGCCCCACCAGGCGCTCAATCTCTCGTTCGCGCCCGAAGAAGTCCTGTGCGTCCGTCTGCTCGAAGGCCCTCAGCCCCTTGTATGGATTGACAACCTCCTCCGAGTGCGGTCGGCTCCGGTCACCCTCGATATGCATGAGCACGGCATCGACGAAGACCGTGATGTCCGGGAAACGATCGCGGGGATCCGGCGATGTCGCTCGTGACAGGACGGCCGCTAGGCCCGGGTCCATGCCGATCAGCAACTCGGGTACGGTGCCTTCCCTCCCAGCGATCGCCTGGGCGACCACGACCGCGAGTCCCTGCTGATCGGCGGCGAAGTGATCGAGGACCTCGACAGTGGTCCCACGAGAGCGGCACGAACGGGCCTCGAGCGCGATGCAGAAGTCCGACAGAAGGGCGTTGCCATCGGAGTCGAGCAGGACGTTCCCCGCCCGCACGTCACCGTGCGCGATCCCAGCCCGATGAGCGACCGACAGGCCATCACCGACCTGCTCAACGAATCTGGCAGCGCTCGCCGCGTCCATCGGACCCATTGCCAGACGATCGGCGAGGCTCCCACCGAGCATCAGTCGCTCGACGATGTATGCGGCTCCGGGTTCCCTCCAGTAGTCGTACAGCGGAACGATGTGATCGCTGCGGAGTGTGCTGATTCGGCGCGCGTCGTCCTCGAAGCTCCGGACGAAATCCGGATCATCGGCGAGCTGGGGCCCGATCACCTTGACCGCCACGATTCGACCCACCGCCGGCTGATATGCGCGGTAGGTGGAGGTGATCCCGGTCTCTGAGATGGTGTCCCTGAGTTCGTAGCCGCGAACCGTACGGAACCCGGATCCAGGTGTCTCTCCAGGCGTCGTCGCGTTCACAAGTGCGGGATCACCCATCACCATCCGCTCCTCGAGGCGGCGAAGCTCGGACGACGGTGTGATGCCGAGCTCGTCGGTGAGCGCCTCCACGAGACCCTGATAGGCGCGTAGGGCTTCTGCCTGGCGCCCCGATCGGAACATGGCGAGCATCAGCTGGGCCGTCAGGCCTTCGCGCAGCGGATGCTCGCGCACGAGGCTTCCGAGCTCGCTCACCAACTCTGCGGCAAGCCCCCGATCGAGATCGGCCTCTATGCGCGACTCGACAGCGTGAATGCGCAGTTCGTTGAGTCGCTCGATCTCGTCCTGTGCCCAGCGCTCGTACGTGAACTCCTCGAACGGCCGTCCGTTCCACATGGCGAGGGCTTCACCCAAGACGATCGACGCGGCGGCGGGATCCGTGCGGATCAGTCTTCGGCCCTCCGCGATCTGAGCTTCGAACTCGTCGACGTCGACCTGCCCCGGCTCACACACGAGGACGTACCCGGGTGAGCGGGTCAGCAGTACCTCCCCTTCGGAGCGCCGCTGGCGTTCGGGCTCGAGCACCTTGCGGAGGTTCGAGAGATAGACGTGCAGCGAGTTCCTCCGATCGAGAGAAGGGTCATCCCCCCAGAGGTCATCGATGATCCGGTCGACCGAAACGACCTCGTTCCGGTGTATCAGGAGGAGCGCGAGAAGGGACCGCTGCTTGTAGGGACCCACGGGCATCTCTCCGCCTGCAGCCGTCACCGCCAACGGTCCGAGAACCTGGAACTTCACCGCTTCTCCTACATCTCCAAAGCTACGCCACGTCCCCGTGGGATGCACGCTGTCCCATTGCTCCCATTCGATTCCCGATGACTTAAGCCTGACTTGGTCAGGCGAAGAAGTCGCCGCCAATACGCCTTGCGTGTGCCTTCAGCAGGGAGCGAAACGCTGTGGTTCATGAAGGCGACAGCAGCGAGTTCATGGATCGGCGTGGTGGCGCTGACAGCCAGCCTGGCGATCAGCACGGCGGCACCTCCTGCATTCATCCCGCCCGGCCGTGGCGCTGACGCCGACCTCGCAATGGAGCCCACGGCCGTGGTACCGCATGCACAGATCGCGTACGAGCGAAACATGATCGATTGGGCCCGAGATCTGTTTGACGAGGCTGGACTCGAGCTCCCCTATGTGAAGGTCCGGTTCTCGGATGATCCGGAAGGATGCGAGGGCAACCAGGGAACGCTTCGAACCACGCCCGACGGAGACCGCATCATCCGGATCTGCGCAGACCACGACAAGCCGAGCGTCCGGGACCGCTGGCGGCGGCGGGCACTGGTGCACGAGTTCGCCCACCTCTGGGAACAGACCAATCTCGACAACGAGACGCGGCAGGCATTCATGGCACACCGGGAGCTCGACAACTGGAACGACCGAAGCGCGGAATGGCGCTACCGGGCGACCGAGCACGCGGCCGAGATGATCACTTGGGGCCTGATCGACTTCTGGTGGCTGTTCGATGCGCTCCCGGACAACTCGTGTGACGAGATGCTCGAGGGCTATCGGATCCTCACGGGACTCGAGCCGACCAATGGCCCCGACCTCAACTGCACCGGTTGACTTCGCACGTCACGATGGCATGGAGTGATGAACCGGGCCGACCCGATCCCCGCCACCGATATCGGTTAGCGTGGCGCCATGAAGACCGACCTCGAAATCGCCCGATCCGTCACCCTCCGCCCGATCAACGACATCGCCGACGACATGGGCATCCCGGCGGAGTTCGTCGAGCAGCGCGGCACCGGCCTCGCGAAGATAAGACTCGGGGCGCTTGACGCCATGGGATCGCCTCGTGCGAAGTACGTCCTCGTCACCGCCGTGAACCCGACGCCGTTCGGGGAGGGCAAGACGACCGTAGCCGTCGGCCTGGCGCAGGGCTTCAAACTGCTCGACAAACAAGCCGTCCTGACGCTCCGCCAGCCATCGCTGGGCCCCACCTTCGGCATCAAGGGCGGGGCCGCAGGTGGCGGCTACTCACAGGTGGTGCCGATGGAGGAGATGAACCTCCACCTGACGGGCGACTTCCACGCCGTGACGTCGGCCAACAACATGCTCGCCGCGCTCATCGACAACCACATCTACCAGGGCAACCAACGGTCGATCAACATCAAGCGCGTCACGTGGCGCAGGGTCATGGACGTCAACGACCGGTCACTGCGCAACATCGTGATCGGCCTCGGGACGACACTCGACGGAGTACCCCGCGAGTCCGGCTTCGACATCACGGCGGCGTCCGAGCTCATGGCGGTCCTCGGCCTGTCGACGAGCCTGCAGGACCTCCGCGAACGCCTGGGACGGATCGTCGTCGGGTACGACCGACACGGCGAGCCCGTGACGGCCGAGGACATCAAGGGAGCCGGGGCGATGGCGGTGCTTCTCAAGGACGCCCTCAACCCGAACCTCATGCAGACCCTCGAGGGCACGCCCGCACTGATCCACACCGGTCCGTTCGCCAACATCGCACACGGGAACTCGTCCATCGTGGCCGACAGGGTGGGAATCCGCAGCGGCGACTACCTGATCACCGAGGCCGGCTTCGGATCCGACGTCGGTGCAGAGAAGTTCTTCAACCTCAAGTGCAGGGCGTCGGGCCTCGCTCCCGACGTCGCGGTGATCGTCGCCACCGTCCGGGCGCTCAAGCTCAACTCCGGGAAGTACGAGGTGCGTGCGGGCAAGCCACTCCCCCCCGAGATGGTCACGGAGAACCCCGACGATGTGATGGCCGGCGCCGACAACCTCAGGCGACACATCGGGAACATCCGCCAACACGGGGTGACACCGGTCGTTGCCGTGAACGCCTTCCCGACTGACCACGGATCGGAGCACTCCGCCATTGGAGCGATCGCAGAGCAGGCCGGTGTGAAGTGGGCGGTCGCCGATCCCTTCGCCCGCGGCGCGGCAGGCATGGTCGACCTCGCCGAGGCCGTTGCGGAAGCGGCGGAGGACGGCTCCCAGTTCACGCCGTTGTACCCGTCCGAGATGAGCCTCCACGAGAAGATCGAGACGATCGCGACCAAGGTCTACGGGGCGGCGGGCGTCGAGTACGACATCAAGGCACGCCGCCAACTCGAGTCGTACGAGTCACATGGCTACGGCCACCTCCCCATCTGCATGGCGAAGACGCAGTACTCGTTCAGCCACGATCCGTCGAAGCTCGGGGCGCCGTCGGGATGGATCCTGCCGGTGCGTGAGGTGGAGCTCGTCGCCGGTGCTGGGTTCGTGCTCCCGCTCACCGGATCGATCAACCGGATGCCCGGCCTCGGCCTGCACCCCGCTGCCCACACCATCGACATCGACGACGACGGAAACGTGGTCGGCCTGAGCTGACCGAGCGAGGGCATCAGGAAGCGGCCGCCTCCCAGCGGCGTGCTCGTGGACTCGCATCAGACGCGATCGGACTCCGATACTGAAGGGAGGACGAATCGCGTCTCGTCCCCCTTTCAAGGTGTCCTGTCGCGGGTTTGTGCGACACGGGTCAGCGGTGCACCCTTGTGGTTGGTGTCGAAGCAATCACGAAGGGAGCACCGCTGATGAGTGTCCATGATCGCGCAGTTGAGTATCGGAGGCGTCTTGTCGCGGTGATTGAGGCGTCCGAGAACAAGCGGGCGGCGTGCCGTGAGGCACAGATTCATCACTCGACGTTCTATCGGTGGCGTGCCGAACCAAACCGTGTCACACCACCGGTAGGTCCAGTGGCGTGGTCTGAGGTGTGGGTGGGTCGCCGCATTGTGGGGGCAGCGTTGGCTGACCCGGCTGCGGGTCCTCGTCGGATCGCTGACGGGTTACGGGATGTGGGGGTGATGGTGTCAGCGTCGAAGGTGTGGAGGGTGTTGGTCAAGCATCGGCTCAACACCCGCACGTTGCGGTACCAGCTGCTAGAGCAGCATGCTGCGGGTCCGGTGCCGTCGATCATTGTGGCGTCGTCACCGACCCGCCGGGTCGGGCGGCTCGCTGCTGAGGTGCCCGGAGACCTTGTCCAGATGGATTGTCTCCATATCGGGTCGTTCAAAGAGACCAAGCTGGGACGCGCCAAGCATTCCAAGGGGCAGATCTGGCAGTACACCGCGATTGATGTGGCGTCGTCCTACACGTGGGCACAACTCCACACCACCCCCCACAACCCGGACCCTGCCATCACCTCGGCGTTAGCGCACCAGGTCGCTTCCGATCTCACCGCATGGGGATGGACATGGAAAGCGGTCACAACCGACAACGGCAACGAGTACCGCTCCGGGCTGTTCCGAGACACCATTGAAGGTCTCGGTGTTGAGCACAGGTTCATCAAAGCCGGCAGACCCCAAACCAACGGCAAAGCCGAACGGGTCCAGGGCACCATGATCCAAGAGCTCTACCAGCCCGCCCTCATCGGATACACCGAACCATCCATCACCGGGCTGAGGCGAGACCTCACCAACTACCTCACCTACTACAACCACCACCGCCGCCACTACGGCCGCTGGAACCAAGGAGCAACACCTGCAACCATCATCACCCCCAACCCCAAGACCAAACCATGACCCCCACCCGTCGCACTATCGCGAAATGCGACACCTTGAAAGGGGGACGATCCGGGGGTCTCGCTTCGCTCTGCCGTCCCCCTGGAGTCTCCTCGGTGAGACGGCCGGTTCAATCGTCCCAGACCCCGCCACCTAGCAGTGGGCAGCAGGATGTCGACCACGCAGTGGTCGTCCGCTCTGTGGAAAGGGGGACGAGATTTGTGATCGTCTTCCCTGGGCGAACGGAGTGAGCCAGGGGGGTGCGCGAGCCTGCGAGCACGCAGTGGGAACCGGCCGAGTCGTGGGTCCTCGTCCAGGTATCCCCCTGCATCGCTTCGCTCTGCCGTCCCCCTTGAAAGGGGGACTCCGGTCCTGACGGGAGAACGATTGGCGGTCGAAATCTCGAGCCGTGGACCATCTCGCCGGCGTCTCAAGCCCGTTCTGTCTCAGCGCCGGGTGAGGAGGAAGCAGGCGGAGCGCCATTGCGGGTTCGCTGAGAAGGGTTCGACGACCCAGGAATCCCCGAACAACTCTTCTAGCTCACCCGGGGCGATGTGGCTCATCCTCGACGTACCCCGAAAGCTGAACCGGGGGAGCTGCTCCGTCTCCCCGTAGAAGCACCATTCGAGGAAGCGGGCCCCCGGGCGCGCAAGATCGGTGGCCAGGCGTGCCATCGCCACGCGGTTGGTCCCGCGCAGGTCGTCGAGGGTGCCGAAATCGACCAGGAAGTCGAAGGAGCCCTCGAGGCCGGGCACTGAGCCACCGG
>JAWOGV010000077.1:0-3269 GCA_046496605.1 Acidimicrobiia bacterium
AGCCGGTGCAGTCTTCCTCATCCCCGCAGGGGACCCGACCGTCCTTCCCGATGCCGTCGAGTCGTTCTCACCGGGTGAAGGAGACCTCGTCATCCAGCCGATCAAGGTCCTTCTCGACCTCAGGGCGAACTACGACGCCCGATTCGTCATCGACGGCATCGCGATCCCACCTGAGCAGGTCGACAGCATCCTCGAGACAGGACGACATCAGTTCGAACCCGGGACCGGCAAGGTCATCGAACGGTGGACGCCAGGGGAGCACACGGTCGTCGCCACCTACATCGGTGGAGTGAACAACACCGACAGCGGAACCATCGTCTGGACATTCCGGATCCAATGACTCGAAACCCATGATCCCGCATTGGTGATCATGAGGGATCCCGGCCAACTCGCAAGGAGCACACGGTGACAGACACCTACACCTACGATCCGGACGCTTGGCACCCGGTGGTGGCCGGGCTGGTCGCCGGTGCGATCGCAGCCATCGTGGCAGGGATCCTGTCCGCGATCCTCCGCAGCCCGGACGAGGTGGTTGCCAACAGCCTCTCCGTTGCGCTCACGTCGTTGGCCCTCGGGGTCGTCGCCGGAGCGCTGTGGCGTCGCATTCGCCTCGCGGACAACGCGAAGCGCCTCTTCGGATGGAGCATGGCCGGGGGTTGGTTCGTGTCGATGCTCGCGGTCACGATCGTCGACCAGACCGTTCTCTCGAACCTCGTCGCCTATGCCGCCCCGATCGCGGCGATCATCTTCATCACGCTCGGATTCCTCGTGCCGATCCTGTCGACGGTCACCGCTCCGCGATGGATCGCTCTCGTAGCCGTCCTCGCTGCGATCGTCGTGGGCGTCGGCCTCTTCGGACGCGGCAACGTCGCCTCCGGCGAGCTCTCCCTCGACGATCTCGAGACCGCGACGACCACCTCAGTGACGTCGTCCTCGGTGACGACCACATCGCTCGGTGGGGAATCGCCCGACACGAGCACATCGACCACGACGACCGTCCCGCCGATCACCGGCACACTCGCCATCCCCGAGGACCTCGCCGCCAGCTACACGATCGTCACCGGACTGGCCACCTACTCGGTCGAAGAACGTCTCCAGGGCCTCTCGACGCAGGGCGTCGGAACCACGGACCAGATCGCAGGGACTGTCTCCCCCACGGGCCCATTCACCTTCACGATCGACCTGCAGTCGTTCACCTCGGACCAGAGCCGACGCGATTCACGCGTCGTCGGATGGTTCGCGGAATTCCCCGAGGGAACCTTCTCGGCTTCGTCGTTCGCGCTCCCCGAATCTGCCGAGGTCGGCGAGGTCGTGACCTTCGACCTCGAGGGCGACATGACCGTCAATGGCATCACGGAACCGGTCACCTGGGCGATCGAGGCACGACTCGAGGCCGACGGGAGCATCTCCGTGGCAGGAGAGACCTTCATCGTGCTGTCTGACTTCGATGTACCCGTCGTCACGGGGGGTTTCGTCGAGATGGAGGACGGCGCGACGATCGAGGTCGTGTTCTCCGCGGTTCCGTCGTCCTGAGTCGGGTCACACTCTCTCAGGACCCGAGGAACTCCGATCCCCGTTCGAGGAGCTCGACGAAACCGGCCTCGTCGAGTACGGGTACGCCGAGGCCTTCGGCACGTGCGAGTTTGCTCCCCGCGTTCTCGCCCGCGATGAGGGCATCGGTCCGCGACGACACGGATCCCGTGACCTTGCCACCCCGGTCGACCACCGCCCGGCCGGCGGACTCCCTGGTGAAGCCCGAAAGTGTCCCGGTGATGACGACGGTCATGCCCTCCATCGTCCTCGGGAGGTCCGATGTCGCGACCGGAACGTCCTCGAGCGACACACCGGCAGCTCCCAGCCTCTCGATCAGGTGACGGTTGTCGGGATCCGCGAACCACTCCGTGACTGAACGCGCGATCTCGGGGCCGACGCCGTCGATCGCCTCGATGTCGGAGCCGGATGCCGATGCGATCGCGTCCATCGATCCGAAGCTCGAGGCGAGGACACCGGCAACCGTTCCACCGACGTGGTCGATGCCAAGGCCGAAGATGAGTTTGGCAAGCGGCCGGTCCTTCGATACCTCGATGGCACTGACGAGGTTCGACGCCGACGTCTCCTTCCATCCCTCGAGTGGGAGGAGATCATCGACGGTGATCCGATAGATGTCCGCAGGATCCGAGATCATCCCCCTCGTGAGGAGCATGTCGATCGTTCGATACCCGAGACCCTCGACGTCCATCGCCCCGCGGGACACGAAGTGCGCCAGATACTCCCGCAACCTGCTCGGACACTCGTATCCGCCCGTGCACTTCGCCTTCGCCTGGCCATCCGGCAGAACGATCGGGTTGCCGCAGAACGGACATCGTTCCGGCATCGTCCACGGTTTCGAGCCCTTCGGGCGCAGTTCGATGACAGGCCCGAGCACTTCCGGTATGACATCGCCTGCCCGGCGCACGACGACGGTATCCCCCGGCCTCACGTCCTTCCTGTGCACCTCACCCTCGTTGTGGAGCGTGGCATTCGTGACGGTCACGCCACCGACGAACACGGGTTCCATCACCGCGTACGGTGTGACCGCTCCCGTTCGCCCGACATTGATCCGGATCTCGCGGAGGAGGGTCGCCTTCTCCTCGGGGGGCAGCTTGTACGCGATCGCCCAACGTGGCGATCGTGCGGTGAACCCGACCTCGACCTGTTCCGCGATCTGATCGACCTTGACGACGATCCCGTCCGTCTCGTAATCCCGATCGTGCCTGTGCGCCGTGGCGTCCTCGATGTACCGCACGACTCCCTCGTAGTCGGCGACCGTGGCGTTGGCAGGGTTGATCCGCAGCCCGAGGTCCGACAGCCACCGCATCTGCCCGCTGTGGGACGCCAGCTGCGGGCCGCCCTCGATGTACCCGAGTTGGTAGATCCACACCGCGAGGTTTCGTTCAGCCGTCTTCGCAGGGTCCTTCTGCCTCACCGACCCTGCTGCCGTGTTGCGAGGGTTGATGTACGGTCGCTCCCCCGCCTCGGCCTGGCGTTCGTTGAGGGCAGCGAACTCCGACACGGGGAGGTAGATCTCGCCACGAACCTCCATGATCGCCGGCGCGCCCTCCCTCAGTTGGAGCGGCACGGAGCGGATCGTCCGGACGTTTGCCGTGACGTCCTCACCGACGACGCCGTCCCCGCGGGTCGCGGCTCGTACGAGGACGCCGCCCTCGTACGTGATCGACACGGCGAGGCCGTCGATCTTCAGCTCACACACGAAGCCCGACGGTTCGCGG
>JAWOGV010000119.1:0-6332 GCA_046496605.1 Acidimicrobiia bacterium
GCAGAGGTGCCTCGGCATGTGCGTGATCAATGGTGGTCATGGGTTTCCTCCAGGTGCGGGGACGGCAGATCTGGGCGGTGCCTGTTGATGGAACGATAGTGCCCGACGTCGGTTTTCCTCGCCATCATCCTCGTGGATGGCTTGTGATCACGATCTCCCTGAGATGCTCCGGGCTGACCCTGGTGTAGACCTGGGTCGTGGTGAGGCTCGCATGGCCGAGTAGCTCTTGGACGGTTCGTAGGTCCGCTCCACCCTCGACCATGTGTGTTGCGGCCGAGTGCCTGAGTACGTGTGGGGACAGCCGTTGGGAGCCGATGCCTGCGTCGAGCCCGTGGTGCTTCACCAGTCTCCATACGGCCTGACGTGACATCCGGTTACCCCGCGTCGACAGGAAGAGGGCACCCGGATCTGCGCCGGTTCGGCGGAACGCCAGGCGATCGGCGAGCCACAGCTCGAGCGCGTGGTGTGCGAACGACCCGATCGGGACGATCCGTTGGCGCGAGCCCTTTCCGGTCACGATCGCCGTTCGTGTCTCTGCATCGACGTCATGGAGATCGAGGTCGACGAGCTCGCTCACGCGACAACCCGTTGCATACAGGAATTCGACGATCGCCGTGTCCCGTCGGCCCGTCGGTGTGTCCAGGCCCGGTGCGGCGATGATGGCCTCGACTTCATCGACCGTGAGTGCCTTCGGGAGGCTCGAGGGACGGCGCGGGCTCGCGATCGCCGCCGTCGGATCGACCGATGCAAGGCCCTCGATCACGAGGAATCGGTGATATGCCCGTATCGAGGCGAACTTTCGTGCGATCGATGTCGGCGCGAGCTCTCGGCTTCGCAAAGCATCGAGGTGGGCCCTCACGGTGGCATCACTCACACCGCCCTGTGCGTCGATCGTCGCCTTGTACTGCTCGAGGTCCCTTCGATATGCGGCAACCGTGTTCCTGGACAGTCCCCGCTCCGCGCGCGCCGACACGAGGAACTCGGTGCCGTGCTCGGGAAGATCGCGGCCCCCGTGCGGCGGCCGGGGAGCGAAGTCCCCTCTTTCAGGCCGATCCACGGTCCGCTGCGGCCAGGAGTATCCCCACGGCCGTCTTCGCATCACAGATGGTTCCCTCCCTGACGTGGCGCACCGCCTCGCTGAGAGGCATCCTCACGATTCGTGCGGAGTGCTCCTCGTGGCCCATGGGCGAGGGGTCCCCGTCGGTGAGATCGTCGGCGAGGTAGATGGCGATGCGCTCGTCCGTGAAGCCGATGGTCGTCCAGATCTCCGTCAGCCAGGTCAACGAGCCTGCTCGCAGGCCCGTCTCCTCAGCGAGCTCCCGCAGTGCCGTTTCTTCCTTCGTGTGCCCCGGATCGTCGAGCTTTCCGGCGGGAATCTCGAGCACGGTGGTGTCCGCTGCCGCTCGGTACTGCTCGATGAGGACCACGTCGTCGCCGATGCACGGCACGATGGCCACGGCACCGGGGTGCGTGATCACGATTCGTTCGACGGTCTCGCCCGAGGGTGTGAGGATGTCGCGGATCTGCAATTCCAGGAAAGCGATGTCGAACACCGTGCGCGATCCAACGGTGCGAAACGCCTGATCCCCGCTCACCGGGATACGTGCTCGGTGGAGGGTGCGACGGCACTTCTACGACCCACCGCGGCACGGTGCACCTTCGCTGCCGCGATCAGTCCGACGAACAGCGGGTGTGGCTGGTCAGGGCGCGAGATCAACTCCGGATGCGCCTGGGTTGCGATGAAGTACGGATGACCTTCGAGCTCGATGAACTCGACGAGTCGGTCGTCCGGGCTCATCCCTGAGAGGCTGAGGCCCGCATCCACCAGTTGATTGCGGTACCTGTTGTTCACCTCCCAGCGGTGCCGGTGCCGCTCGTAGACGACCTCTGCTCCGTAGAGCGACCGGGCGAGCGATCCGTCCGCGAGCCTGGCGGGATAGAGCCCGAGTCGCATGGTGCCGCCCTTGTCCGAGACGTCCTTCTGGGACTCCATGAGGTCGATGACCGGGTCGGGTGTCATGGGGTCGAACTCGGTCGAGTGGGCCTGGGGGTGCCCGAGGACGTTGCGAGCGTACTCGATCACGGCGCACTGGAGGCCCAGACAGAGACCCAGGAAGGGAACGCCGCGCTCGCGGGCGTGCCGGATGGCCTGGATCTTGCCTTCGATGCCCCGGATCCCGAAACCACCGGGGACGAGGATTCCGTCGAGGCCCTCGAGATGGGACTCCGCGAGGAGGCCGTCCACGTCATCGGCCGGTATCCATCGGATGTCGACGTCGACCCGCGACGTCCGCCCCGCATGGTTGAGGGCCTCGACAACCGAGAGGTACGCGTCGGGAAGGTCGACGTACTTGCCCACGATGCCGATCGTGGCCGTGCTCTGGGGGCTGGTCATCTCCTCGACCATCGTCTTCCATGCGGACAGGTCTGCGGGAGGGGGCTCGAGGTTGAGTTCACGGCAAACGACCTCGTCCAGGCCTGCATCATGGAGCGCGAGAGGCACCGCGTAGATGTTCGGAACGTCGACGGCATTGATCACCGCGTCAGGTGCGACGTCGCAGAAGAGGCTGATCTTGCGACGCGCCGAATCGTCCACCGGCCGATCGGATCTCACGACGATCACCTCCGGCATGATGCCGCGGCTGCGCAACTCGGCCACGGAGTGCTGCGTCGGTTTGGTCTTCAGCTCCTCGCTCGTGTTGAGGTAGGGAACGAGGGTGACGTGCACGTAGCACGTGTTCGACTCCCCGACGTCCTTGCGGAACTGGCGAATCGCCTCGAGGAACGGGAGTGACTCGATGTCGCCGACGGTGCCGCCGACCTCGGTGATGACGACGTCGACGTCGTCACGCTGGCCGAGTTTTCGGATCCTGGCCTTGATCTCGTTGGTGATGTGCGGGATCACCTGCACCGTCGCACCGAGATAGTCGCCCCGCCGCTCCTTTCGGATCACGGACTGGTAGATCGAGCCGGTCGTGACGTTGGAGTCGCGGCTGAGTCTCTCCCCCACGAACCGTTCGTAGTGCCCGAGGTCGAGGTCGGTCTCACCGCCGTCGTCGGTGACGAACACCTCGCCGTGCTCGAACGGATTCATCGTCCCCGGATCGACGTTGATGTACGGATCCAGTTTCTGGAGGACGACCCGGTATCCCCGAGCCTTGAGGAGTCGACCGAGGGACGCCGATGTGATGCCCTTGCCGAGGCTCGATGTCACCCCGCCGGTCACGAACACGTGTTTCGTCACGTCGTCCTCCGCCTCGGAAGTTCGGATGTTACCAGCGGATCCGCTGCGACCAACGACCGCCTCACGTCGGCCCATCGCCTGCGGCGAGAGCAAGGAGATCCTTCGCATGCTCGCGGCCGGATTCGGATCCCGCGAGGCCGGACAGCATTCGGGTGATCTCCTCGAGGCGATCGGCACCCACGACCTCGGACGCGACGGCGCTGGTTTCCGATCGGGAGACGACGATGTGGGTATCAGCGAACGAGGCGACCTGGGGGAGGTGTGAGACGCAGATCACCTGGCGGTCGGCTGCCAGTTGCTTGAGCTTGTGGCCCATGGCGAGCGCTGTTGCGCCCCCGATCCCACTGTCGATCTCGTCGAAGGCCAGTACGGCGAGCTCCTCGGACCCTGATGCAAGGGTGAGGGCGAGGACGAGCCTCGACAGCTCACCTCCCGAAGCGATGGTAGAGATCGGCTCCGGTACGAGACCCTCGGCCGACGCGAAGAGGATCACGGGCCGGTCGGCACCTTCGGGCGTCGGCTGGCGGTCCGGCACATCGATCTCCACGTGCGGTGAGGAGAATCCGAGGTCCTGCAGGTGGCTCATGGCCTCTCCGGAGATCACTTTGGCGGCGTCCATGCGCGCCTCCCTCAATCGGCGTCCCGCTGCCGTGAGCAGCTCTTCGGCGCCGGCAACCCTCTCGTCGATGTCAGCTGCAGATGCGAGCAGGGCGTCGAGGCGGTTCCGCTCGGATCCGGCCTCGACACCGAATGCGATGACCTCCTCGACGGTCGCGCCGTACTTCCTCTTCAACGATCCAACCAGGGCGATGCGCTCCTCGACGGCGTCGAGTTCGTCGGGGTCCTGTTCGATCGACGCTGCCAATACCGCAACGTCCCCCGCGGCGTCGTTCAGGAGCGTCGAGAGTTCGAGGAGCCTCTCAGCGATCGCGTCGGCTTCCGGTGCGAAGGGACGCGCACGTCTGAGGGCACCGAGCGCTTCGTCGAGGAGGGAGCCCGCTCCCCCATCGCCGAGTGACCGCATCGCCGTGTCGAGCTCGGCGAGGAGGGCGTCGGCGTTCCGCAGCCGTAGGACCCTCAGGTGCAGATCGTCATCCTCTCCGGGAGACAGGCGTGCACGTTCGATCTCGTCGGCCTGGAACTGCGCCATGTCGCGCTCACGCTCGAGGGCTCGCGAATCGGATCCGATCGCGTCGCGTTCCTCCAGCAGTGCCCGCCGCACGCGCCAGGCAGCCTCGTAGTCCGCCCGCGCTGCGAGACCATCGGTGCCGAGGCGCCGATCGACGAGCGAACGCACGCCTGCCGTCGATGCGATGGCGAGTTGGTCGTGTTGGCCGACGATCGAGACGCGCTGTGCGAGGATGCCAGCCAGGGTTCCTGCGGTGGCGGTCAGGTCGTCGACGTAGGCGCGTGATCGCTTGGCATGAACGCTGCGGCGAAGCACGACCTCATCGCTGCCGTCGACGAAGCGGACCGCGACCTCACAGGTGTCCCCGTACGGCCCGATGAGCCCCTTTGCGGCCTTGTCGCCACGCAGGAGCCTCAGGGCCCCGAGCATGAGTGTCTTGCCCGTTCCCGTCTCCCCTGTGATGACGTTCAGGCCGGCCGAGAGTCGAACGTCTGCGGAAGCGATGAGCCCCAGGTTGGCAACGGTGAGCTCGTCAAGCATGATCGAGACCGAACTGTTCACGAACGGCTTGCGGGAAGGGGTGCCGACCGAGGCTGAGGAACTGCACGTGCCTGGTCGATCGGTTGACCGTGACGATCTCTCCCGGTTCCACGAGGCACAGTTCCCGACCGTCGACGTTCACCCGGGCTGGACGGTCAACGGCCACCTCGAGGCGGACGACGGCATCGGGTCCGAGGACGATGGCACGTGTGAGGAGGCTGTGGGGCACTATCGGTGTCAGGACGAGGGCGTCGAGCGATGGATCGACGACGGGTCCACCGGCAGAAAGGCTGTAGGCGGTCGATCCGAGCGGCGTTGCGACGATGATGCCGTCGGTCCGGTACGTTGCGAGTGGTCGGTCGTCGACCGTCACGGCGACCTCGATGATGCGTTGGCTGACGACCTTTTCGACGACGACGTCGTTCACGGCGGTGGCTGATGTCGTGCCGGTGAGGACCTCGAGCAGGCTGTGGCTCCTGATCTCGTAGGCTCCGGACGCGATCGCGTCGACGAGATCCGTGATCTCGGCAACCTCGAACTCCGCGAGGTACCCGACCCTGCCGACATTGATCCCGCAGATCGGCACACCGCGCGCGATCGCCCCTCCGGCGGCTGCCAGCACCGTGCCGTCGCCGCCGATCGCGACGATGAGATCGGCATCGTCCTCAGTGCCGACGGAGATCCCGCGATCGCGGAGTCGCTCGATGACTTCACGCTCAACGCTGTGCGCGTCCGGTCGATCGTCCCGGGACACGAGCTGGACGGTTCTCACTTCGTGGCCCCTTCTTCCATCGTGGTGGCTGTTGCCACGGCCGCGATCGCGTCGTCGTCGACTGCTCGCTCGGCTCGAGTGAACATGGCAACGAACTCGACGTTTCCGTTCGCTCCCGTGATCGACGATACATCGAGTCTCTGACACCCGAGTCCCTGTCGGTCGAATGCCTCGATGACGCTCTCGACGGTTGAACGCCTGACGTCGACATCGCGAACGACGCCTCCTTTGCCCACGGACTCCCTTCCTGCCTCGAACTGCGGCTTGATGAGGAGGATCCATAGCGCATCGAGGGACCCGAGGCGGTCGAAGACGTCCACCAGGTAGCGGAGGGAGATGAACGAGAGGTCCGCGACGATCAGGTCGAACGGCGCACCGAGGGCCTCGGTGTTCGCGGTACGGATGTTCGTCCGTTCGATCACCGTCACCCGAGGGTCGCTCCTGAGCCGGCTGTGGATCTGGCCGTAGCCGACGTCGACCGCTACGACGTGGTCGACGCCGCGCTGGAGCAGGCAGTCGGTGAACCCCCCCGTTGACGCGCCGACGTCGACCGCCCGCCACCCTTCGATATCGAGATCCCAGGCTGTGAGCGCACCGTCGAGCTTTCGGCCTCCCCTGCTCACGAACGGCTCCGCTCACGCCTCGAG
>JAWOGV010000167.1:0-12171 GCA_046496605.1 Acidimicrobiia bacterium
CGGGAATCCCCGGTGAGATCGGCGGCGCGTCGGCCGAGCGCGTCGTCAGGGCTCCGGGTGCAGGGATCCTGACCTGGGACGTGTCGTTCGGGGACGTCGTTGAGACCGGCCAGCGGCTCGGATCGATCGACGGTCTGGCCGTCGCCGCCGGGATCGGCGGCATGGTACGCGGGCTCATCGCCCCCGGACCGGTAACCGCGGGCCTGAAGATCGGGGACGTCGACCCGCGTGTCGACCCCGACGCGATCACCCAGATCTCGGACAAGTCCATCTCGGTCGGAGGCGGTGCACTCGAGGCGGTCCTCGTCTGGTTGCACACACAGAGCACATGACGTCGCCACTGCATGAGCGGCTCGGCCTCGGACCGCACGAGCTCGTTGCGCTGGTCGGCGCGGGCGGAAAGTCCACCATCCTCGCCACGCTCGCCCGGGAGCTCTCCGCTCTGCGGGTCATCGTCACCACCACGACGAGAATGGCCCAGGACCAGGTCACCCAGCCGACCTGTTGGTCAGACGATCCCGCGGTCGTCGATGCTGCACTCGAACCGGGGTCACCCCTCTTCGTGGCAACCGGACGCATTCCCGACAAGGTGATCGGGGTGTCACCTGCCGCAGCCGACCGCCTGTTCCGGAGGACGCAGGCCGACCATGTCCTCGTCGAGGCCGACGGTGCACGGGGGATGGCCATCAAGGCCCCCGCGGCGCACGAACCGGTCATCCCGAGCGCATCCACGACGGTGCTCGTCGTTGTGTCCATCGATGCGGTCGGCCGTCCGATCACGGAGGTGGCACACCGTCACATGCTGGTGGCACAGCTCATCGGCACCCATCCCGACCATCTGCTGACGGTTGAGGGTGCAGCAACGGTGCTTCTGCATCCCGAAGGGGGCCTGAAGGACATTCCGATGGGCGCCCGCGTGGTGATGGCCACGACGATGGTGACGCCGGCGAGCAGGAACGCCGCCGATGCGCTGGCGGCGCTCCTCGCGTCGCATCCGAGGGTCGATCGCGTCGTCACCCTTCCATGAGGTCGTTGTGAGCGGTCAATCCGGGAGGAGTGCGTTGGTCCCACGCGCCAGGTATCGACCGCTCCCCGGCTCTCCGACGAATGATCCGTGGTCGACGATGACCTGGCCCCGCAACATCACGGTCTCGGCCCGTCCAGCGACCTCGCGCCCCTCGAAGACGGAGTAATCGACGTTCATGTGGTGCGATTCTCGAGAGAGGGTGTGGGACCCTGCAGGGTCGTAGATGACGATATCCGCATCGGAACCCGGTGCGATCGTTCCCTTTCTCGGATACAGGCCAGACAACTTCGCAGGGATCTCCGAGGTGACCTCGATCCATCGGGTCAACGGGATCCATCCCTCGATGACTCCTTGATGGACGAGGTCCATCCGATGCTCGACGACCCCGAGCCCATTCGGGATCCTCCGGAAGTCACCGCGGCCTGCTTCCTTCTGCGCCCACGTGAACGGGCAGTGGTCGGTGGCCACGGCGTCCATCCGGCCCGTGGCGATACCCGACCACAGGGCACCCTGGTGTCCCTCCGATCGCCGACGAAGCGGTGGCGAGCACACGAACTTCGCGCCTTCGAATCCCTCGGGGACATCCTCGAGGGCGAGCCATAGGTACTGGGGACAGGTCTCGGTGAAGACGGGGAGTCCCCGATCCCTGGCTGCAACGGCCTCGGCGAAGGCGTCCTGGGATGAGATGTGGACGATGACCAGCGGGCATCCGGCGATCTCGGCGAGTGCGACGACGCGGTGCACGGCCTCGGCCTCCATCGAAGCGGGGCGCGTCAGGAGGTGATGGATGGGATCGACCTCGCCCCGTTCGACGGCCTGATCCCGGAGGGCATCGATGGCGATCCCGTTCTCGGCGTGCATCATGATGGTGGCGCCGACGGTGGCGGCGGCCTGCATCGCCTCGAGGATCTGGCGGTCATCGGACAGGTTGACTCCGGGGTAGGCGGTGAACAGCTTGAAGGTCGTGACGCCCTCGTGCATCATCTCGGGCAGCTCGGCGAGGGTGCCGGGATGGACGTCCGTCACCATCATGTGGAACCCGTAGTCGACGCATGACTGCCCATCGGCGCGCGCCTTCCACTCGGCGAGGCCCTTGCGCAGCGTCGAGCCACGCGTCTGGCCCGCATAGTCGACGATCGTGGTGGTCCCCCCGAGCGCCGCGGCCACCGTTCCTGTCGCGTAGGTGTCCGACGATGTGGTTCCCGACACGGGGAGTTCCATGTGTGTGTGCATGTCGACGCCACCGGGGATCACGTACCGGCCCGTCGCGTCGATCATGAGGTCGAAGCCGTCACCCGCCGTTCCCGGATCGACGACGCCCACGATGTGCTCGCCGTCGACCACGATGTCGGCGTCAGCGACCATGCCTGCCGTAACCACTGTTCCGTTGCTGATGAGTTTCCGCATGCACGTCCTCCCTTCAGGGAGACGCCAGGACCGGTGGGATGATCCGGGTGCCGCCCTCGGTTGCGACAGGGATCTCCGGCATGGAGCCGTCCAGGCCCTTCCACACCGCGTACATCACGGCCGCTGGTTCGAGCGATGCGTGATCCCCGTCCCTGGCAGAGGCTCCCGGTGCGGCCGAGACCAGCCGGAGGGAACCGTCGAACGACGCCACGACGCCCGCAGACGCGTACTCGATGGCACCGTTCACCGACAGTTGATGGGTTTCGCCGTCGAACCGGCCGAGCACCGTGGTCACGTCTCCGTCGCGTCGCATCATGAACGCGTTGGTCGCCTGGGCGTCGAATTCGGACCTGTCGAGGTACAGCCGTGGCTTGTCCTCGTACGGCTTCCCTGAGGTGGGACACGCGGTGACGCAGTTGCCACATTCGTTGCAGAAGTCCGTGAGCACGGCGATCTGATACGGCTGATCCACACGGAACGCCCACGCTCCCGTCTCGACGAGCGACCCATCCGAGACCGTGAACGTCGGGAGGTCGAGGTCGAACGTGTCGGTCGTGTAGGTCATGAGCGCGAGATTCGGACACACACCGACACAGAGGCTGCAGATGGTGTCGCAGTCCACGCAGCGGCTCGCCTCCGCCCGCGCTTCCTCCTCGGTGAACACGAGGGCCGTTTCATCGAAGGTGTGGCGCAGGGTCAGCGGAGTGAACCTCGTCGGCACCCGGTATTCGCGACGCGCCCTGCGAATCACGAGACCTGCCATGTCGTCGGTTCGCGGCATCTCGGCTTCGACGTCCTCGGGGGCGTGTGCGACCGCCGCCAGGATCGCAGCTGCCGCAGCCTTGCCGTCCGCGGCGGCCTTGACGATGGCCGACGGCCCGTGCGCAGCGACATCGCCACCCGCATGGACACCGGGGATCGACGACTCGAACGTCACGGGATCCACCTCGATGTATCCCCTCGGTGTCAGGTTCGGGGGCGTCTCGCCGAAGAAGTCGAGGAGGGAGTGCTGGCTGATCGCGAGGATCAGGGTGTCGAGTGGTATCTCGTACTCCGAGTCCGCCACGTCGTACGGGATCTTCCTCCCGGATTCGTCGCGGTCACCCCGGTACTCGGTGCGGGTCGCGATCAGGCCGGCGAGTCGCCCGTCCTCGACGTGGAGCGCAGCGGGATTCGCTCCCTCGACGATCCTGACACCCTCCTCGAGGCATGCGTGGACCTCCTCGGGATCCGCTGGCATCTGGTCGATGGTGCGCCGATAGATGATGCTCACTTCCTCGGCGCCGACGCGAAGGGCCGATCGGGCGCAGTCCATGGCGGTGTCCCCTGCGCCGATGACACCGACGCGCGATCCGATGGGAATGGGGTCGTGCTCGCGCACGCTGCGGAGGAACCGCAGCGCATCGATGACGCCCTCGGCATCCTCTCCTTCGAAACCGAGGTACTTCGGGAGCTGCGCGCCGACAGCGACGAACACGTGAGAGAAGCCCTCGGTGTGCAGGTCCTCGAGCGAGAAGTCGATTCCTGCGGTCTGGTTGTACCGGACCTCGACCCCGAGTTCGTCGAGGACCGCCATGTCCTTGTCGATCTCGTGCTGGGGCAGCCGGTACTCGGGGATGGCTCCACCCACCATGCCACCCGAATACGGGTGCGCCTCGAGGATGGTGACGGCGACACCGCCGGACGCAAGCTCACGCGCCGCCGAGATACCGGCTGGTCCCGCCCCGATGACAGCGACCGCGGGCCTCGTGACGAGCCGCGGCACCGGCAGCGTCGGTTCCGTCTCGTGGGACATGATGTACCGCTTGATGTCGCGGATCGCGAGCGGTTGATCCAGATGTGTACGGATGCACGTTGTCTCGCAGAGGTGGTCGCAGACCCTGCCGAGGATCGCGGCAACCGGGTTGTCGGCGCGGGTGATCCCGATCGCATCCTCGATGCGGCCCTCGCGCACCGCCCTCATGTAGGCAGGAACGTCCTGATCGACGGGGCACTCATCGACGCATGGCGCCTCGATGCAATCGAACAATCCGAGTGTGCGATCCGTCTTCGATCGATGGGTGCGGAACGAATCCTTGCGATATCGCCAGTCGCCCCTGACCTCGTGCGCGTATCCCCCGAGGTTCACCCTGGCGAGCGTCCGCAGGGCAATCGTTGCGAGAACGTCGGCGTCCTGGTCGCCGAGGCCGCTGTCGAGCGCCCATCGCCGCACGACTTCAGGCGTCGGATCGTCGTACCCGCTCGCAAGGTGCGCCGCGAGGGCAGCGGCCTGCTCGTCGGAGAACGCAAGGTCGGTGTCCTCGAGGACCGCCGCCGCCAGCATTCGGGCAAAGGACTCGAAGTGGGGCCCACCCACGGCGGTGCGGCCGACGAAGTCCGCGAGATTCGCAGCCCCCGCCTTGTCGAGGCTGAGGTTGAGCTCCTCGATGTACTGGGGCATCCGCAGGTATCCGCCGGTCTTGAGGAGGTCGGAGCACACGGTGATCGTCGCCATCCCAGCGGCGAGGAGGTCCGAGACGTTGAATGCATCGGCCCCGCCCGCGAACGAGAGCAGCATGTCGCCTCGGAACTCCTCGGAGAGGCGGAGCGCGAGGTTCGTGGTGACGGCGTGGAGCGCACGGCCCGACAGGTACATCATCTCGTCGTCCGGGAAGACCGAACGGTGGTTCTCGACCTCGAGGGTGTTCGAGAGCTTCAGGCCGAAGGTGAGGCCCTCGTGGCGTGCGATCCTCCTCAGGTTGTGGATCATCGGGACGGCGTCGACCCACTTGAGGTCGTGCCCGAAGGCCGAGTCCGGGATCACCACGTCGGAGAACCCGAGCTCGTCGTTGACGATCGTCCGAACACGGTCGGCACCGAGCAGGGTGGGATTGCACTTCACAGATGTGTGGAGGCCACGCTTCTCGAGGAGGTAGGTGGAGATCTGCTCGATCTCCCCCGGCGGGCAGCCGTGCATCGTCGACAGGGTGATCGTGTTGGAGAGCTGCGAGGGTATGGCGATCCCGCGCACCTCCGGGTACCGCTGGGCGACGATGTCGATGTACGGCTCGAGGTACCCCGATGCGTCCTTCATCACGTCGAGGTACCACTGGACGTTCGGCTGGAGGATCCCCTCGAGGTCGTATCCGACGCTCATGTTGAAGATCATCCCCGGTGCGTCCCCGGCGAACCCGAGCCTCCGGTGGAGGGCATGGATGAGTACCCATGCCCGCAGGTACTCGTCGAAGGATTCGTGGATCTTCAGCTCCTGGGACCACTCAACGTTGTATCCCTCGTCCTCGAGGTCGATGCACGGCTTGTTGACATCGAGTTCGTCGAGTGTCTGGACCGTCTTCAGCTCGATGAAGCGCGCCCCGACCAGCCACGACACGACGATGTTCTGCGCCATCTGGGTGTGCGGGCCCGCGGCGACACCGAAGGGGGTCTCGAGCAGTGTCCCGTAGTTGATCGTGCGGAACCGGTCGGTCTCGCTCGGCGTGAGGAATGCGGCGCGGGGGATGCCGAAGATCGAGTCCTTCTGCTCGATCTCGGTGAAGACCCAGTCCGTGAGCTGCTCCATCGTGATCGGTGCGAATCGGTCCGACATCGTGCTTTCTCCCCGGTTACAGCCGTGCGTGCAGACGGATCGCCTGCTCCTTCGCCTTCGCCCTGATCTCGGCCGCATCGACCCTGGTCGGCGCCCCGTCCGTGTAGACGACCTCGCCGGAGACCCTCACCTCGAGGGGACGGATACCTGCCGTGAAGGCGATGTGCCATGGGTCCATCGGTTCGTACGACCAGGTGACCTCGTCCTCGCGGGCCTCGGGGACGAGTGTCCATCCGTTCTCGAGCCACGACCATGCGGGGTCGGGACCGACGGTGACGTCCACCGACCGCTGCATGACGTACGCGAGGCGGAACTCCTCGATCATGTTCGCGCCGATGCCGTCGGTTCCGAGTGCGACCGGATTCTCGAATCGCGCGGGGTCGGCGTAGCCGACGCCGTTGTTCAGGTTGGAACGGGGGTTGTGGAGGATCGTGCCCTCCAGCCCGTGGTCGTCGGCCAGGTGGACACCGTGGCTGAGGAGCCACCGCCCGTTCGTCAGGCTGGCGAGGCGCTCGGGAGCGCCCGCATCCCCCGGACCCTCGGCCACGTGGATGTGGACGCCGACGTCGAACTCCTCCGCGAGCGCGGCGGCGGCCTCGAGTGACTCGTCCGTGCAGGTGAAGGCCGCATGGACGCCGACGAGGCCACGTCCGCCCTCATTGAGGAAGCGCCGGTTCTCCTCGAGGCCGCGCCGTGCGCCGTCGGGCCCGTGGCGATCCGTGACCCCGTAGGCGCACACCACGCGGACGCCGACCTCCGCACATGCATCCGCGATCACCGAGAGGGATCCCTCGATCGCGTTCGGGGTCTCGTTGTGGTCGATGATCGCCGTTGTCCCGGCCTCGAGCGCCTCGAGGGCTCCGAGCTTGGCGGACCACTCGAGCATCTCGAGGTCGAGCGCCGTATCGAGGCGCCACCACACCTGCTCGAGGATCTCCTGGAAGTTCGTCGCGACCTTCGGCGGCGCCGGCATGCCGCGAGCGAGCTCGGAGTACAGGTGGTGGTGTGCACAGACGAGGCCGGGGGTCACAGTCGTCACTCGATCACCGACTTCGATCGGTGGGAAGTCCGGGCGATCGCTTCCTCCATCGCATCCTCCATCGCATATTCCAGAGGCGGTCCCTTCCATGGTACGCCCCGGACAGCCCGCGTTCGCGTGTGCACGTCGCACATCTGGTTGAATGGACGGATGGATCTGGCGTCGTTCGTTCAGGGGCTGCCGAAAGCTGAGCTCCACGTCCACATCGAGGGGACCCTCGAACCGGAGATGCTGTTCGAGCTCGGGAACCGCAACCGGGTCGAGCTGCCGTACGCCTCTGTGGATGATCTCAGGGCCGCGTACGAGTTCACCGACCTGCAGTCATTCCTCGACATCTACTACCTGGGCGCGGCCGTCCTGATCACCGAGGACGACTTTCACGACCTTCTCCTGGCGTACCTCGAGCGGGCCCATCGCGACGGTGTGCGAAGGGCGGAGGTCTTCTTCGACCCACAGATCCATACCGCACGTGGCATCGGATTCCCGGTCTTCATGGCCGGATTCTCGAAGGCGATCAGCGTCGCCCGCGAACGATGGGGGATCTCCGTGGGACTCATCATGTGCTTCCTCCGCCATCTCCCGCCCGACGACGCCCTCGCCACGTGGGAGGCGTCCGAGCCATTCAGGGATCGCCTCCTGGGAGTCGGACTCGACTCCTCGGAGCTCGGCTACCCGCCCGAGCTGTTCGCCGATGTGTTCCGGGCAGCACGCGAGGCTGGTCTCCATGCCGTCGCCCACGCAGGAGAGGAGGGCCCTCCCGAGTATGTGACCGGGGCCCTCGATTCGCTCGGAGTCGAGCGCATCGATCACGGTGTGCGGTCCGAAGAGGATCCGGACCTCATGGCCAGGCTGATCCGCGAGAGGGTGCCCCTCACGATGTGCCCACTGTCGAACGTGAAGCTCAAGGTGGTTGACCGAATCGAGGATCACAGCCTCAAGAGGCTCCTCGACCTCGGTCTGCGGGTCACGGTCAATTCGGACGACCCCGCGTACTTCGGGGGATATGTCCTCGACAACTACCTGGCGGTGGCCGAGGGGCTCGGCCTCACGAAGGATGACGTGGTTCAGCTCGCGCGGAACTCGATCAAGGCGTCATTCCTCCCTGATGCCGAACGTGCCCGGCTCCTCGCCGAGCTTGACTCCGCAGCGTCGTCAGAGCCGATGGACAGCCTCAGCTGAGGGATCACGCTTCCGCAGACGGATACACGTTCGTGGCGTAGTCGTCCTCGGCGCATTCGATCAGGTAGTCACGCGTGTAGCCGAGCGCGCCGAGATCGCCGTGATCGAAGATGACCTCGCCGACCGTCGGGTAGATCGACCGATCGATGCGAGCGTCCGGATCCCACAGGCGACCCCGCTTCAGTGCCTTCCCGCAGTGGATGAACGCCTCACCCACCTCGACGACGAGGGCAAGCGCCGGTGTGTGGCCCTCGACCGTCATCGTCGCGAGGAGTTCCGGGTCGGTGGTGAGGTGCGCCGTGCCGTTGATCCGCATCGTCTCGTCCATGCCGGGGACGAAGCAGAGCAGCGCGACCGACGGGTTCTGGAGCAGGTTCGTGAACGTGTCCGCCCTGCGGTTTCCCGCGCGTTCGGGGATCGCGAGCGTCGACTCATCGATGACCGTCACGAAGCCTGGCGGATCCCCCCTCGGGGACACGTCCATGTTTCCCTCGGCGTCGGCACTCGCCACCGTGACGAACGTCGTCAGTGCGAGGAAGGCGCGAATGTGCTCGTCGATGACCGTCACGGACTTGTCGTACATCATCTGGCGTCCGTCGCCGCGCAGCGCGCGGTACTCCTCGATCGTGTCGATGGTGTGCGCATTCCAGGCCATCGGTCCTCCGGATCGACTCGTGGCAACCCGAACCCTAGGAGGCGCCGCCGGTGGGTGCGACGAGCTCGATCGAGCCTGCCATATCGGGGTCGTCACCACGCCTCTGTTCAGGACAACGCGATTCCGATATCCTTACTTCATACAAGTAGTAAGGAGAAGCGATGCATCTCGCAGCGAAGGTCACATCGAAGGGCCAGATCACGATCCCCAAGGAAGTTCGCGACAGGCTCGGCATCATCGAGGGTGACCAGGTGATATTCCGCGTCGAGGAGAATCGCGCCGTCCTTGCGAGGACTCCGAACCTCCTCGACCTTGCAGGCGTCGTCGACATCCCCGCGGCACGACGTGGCACACCGTGGGACGAGGTTCGCAGGACCACCCGTCAGTCTCGTGCCGAGGCCCGCCGGTGACTGCGTTCCTCGACACCAACATCATCATCCGCCATCTCACAGCCGATCCCCCCGACCTCGCGGCCCGTGCCTCCGCCTTCCTCTCAGATGCCGATGTGCTCCTTCTCCCAGACGTCATCGTCGCCGAGGCGGTCTACGTCCTGGAGTCCTTCTACGAGGTACCGATCGAGGACGTTGCTCGATTGGTTCGTTCAGTGATCGCCTTCCCTGCGATCCGAACCCTCGACCCTGCGCTGCTGTTGCGGTCGCTCGAGGTGTACGAGACGCACCGCATCGATTTCGCCGAGTCGTATCTCGTCGCGTCTGCCGAATCGGCCGGTGTCGAGGACATCGCATCCTTCGACCGTTCCATCGACCGGGTCCCGACCGTCACACGGATCGAACCATGACCAACCGCAGTGTTCGCATCACGGCAGGACGATGAGCTTCCCGCAGGCGTGGCCCGTCTCGAGATACCGGATCGCGTCGGGAGTCTCAGCGAGCGAGTACGTGCGGTCGATCACAGGGACGATGGATCCCTCCTCGAGCATCCGTCGGAGAACCAGGAAGTCCTCTTGGGTGTTCTTGGCGATCATCGCGGACGACTTGCGTGAGCGGCCGATCGACGAGAGGGCGAGGCCGCCGACGAAGGTGATGGGACCGATCCAGTCGCCCATGTCCGCCTGTCCCACCCCGACGAGTCGGCCCTGCGGTTCGAGCACCCGGCGAAGGGCGGAGACCGGGTGGTTGCCGATGATGTCGATGATCACGTCGTACCGTTCCCCGGCCTTCGTGAAGTCCGCCTCGGTGTAATCGACGACGTGGTCGGCGCCGATGGAGCGAACCATGTCGACGTTGCGCGTGCTGCACACGGCGGTGACCTCGGCCCCCATCGCCTTGGCGATCTGGACGGCGAAGGTACCGACGCCTCCCGCTGCCCCGTTGACGAGGACCTTGTGGCCCGCCTCGACCCTGCCGCTGTCTCGAAGCGCCTGGAGCGCCGTCATGCCACCCATCGGCACCGCAGCCGCCTGATCGAACGTGACGTTGGCGGGCTTGTGGATGACGTTGCGTCGAGCAACAGCGACGAACTCGGCCAGCGTGCCACTGTCGGTGCCACCGAAGACCTCATCCCCGACACGGACATCTGACACAGCGGCGCCGACTGCCGTGACCACCCCTGCGCAGTCGGCGCCGGGGATCTGGTTCCTGGGGCGCATCAACCCATTCGTCAAGCGCACGAAATGCGGAATGGCCCGCATCAGGTGCCAGTCGTAGGGGTTCACGGATGCGGCGCGGACGCTGATCAGGACTTCGTCGTCCCCGGGTGCGGGGATCGGGACCTCCCGAAGCTCGAGGACCTCGGGGCCGCCGTATCGATCCTGGACGATCGCGTGCATCGTCGACCGACTGCCTGTGGTGCCTGCCCCAACGGGATCGTTCCCCGGGTCGTTGCTCGTCATGCTGTGATCCTCTCGCGAGATGTCCAAGACCGTGTTCAATGGTTTACAACGTAAGTTCCAAGGACCACCTTATACGTACGCTGTAAGTTTGTCAAGCGCGAAGGCGGGATCGCAGGTCCTCGGTCACTCACGAGGCGCGTAGAGGACGATCGGGAACGGCCAGTGCACGGCGAGCCAGGCCGCAACGTCGCGCCAAACTATGACGTCCATTGCGGCGCGGCTCTCCCTCACCCACGACCGCACGCTGGCACCGCCGGTGTCCGTGCCACTTGGATAGATGTACACGCATCCGATGACCTCGTCGGCATCGACCACCGAGTACGTGAACCCACTGCGCTCCGCGAAGTCGCTCGCGTGCCGTTCGAGGTCCGCGAGGTTCGCGGACAGGCTCATCGGCTCCGGCCAATCCCAATCCTCGAAACCCGGGGTGGCGCGGATGTGACCGACACTCGACATCCACGCCTCGTGGTCCCGCTCGTTGTGTTCGGGGCCGAGGGGCTCGAGACGGAACCCTTCGCCCTCGAAGGAGGTCGGCACTGGGAAGTCGGCGGGCACGAAGGGTTCGGTCACACACCAAAGCTACCGGCTAGGGCGCACCGGAGGCCCACAACTATCCGATCACCACGTCCATCCGGAGATACTCGTCCACCCGTAGGAAGTCCGGCGGCGGCTTCGATGCCGAAGGCAACAGTGGCACGGCGGCGTCCTTTGTGATCACCCTTGGGTGCGTCAGCTCGAAGACCTCGCCGTTCGCCTCGAGGGTGGCGGTCCCTGAGGCAAAGGCGTTCCGGACCCAGTCGCTTCCTGACCCATAGACCAGGATGAACACGTACCCGCCATCGACGGGATAGGCATCGAGGGGAGTCCGGTACGTCCGTCCCGAGGACCTCCCGACATGGACGAATACGGGCGACTTCCCCCGCTTGAGTGTCATCGGGTTGAACACGCGCTTGTTGATCTGTGCCCACCACATCGGCATCGGCATCAGTGCACCGACCCTTGGGATGGAGCGCTCTGTCCCGGCATCTCCCTGGCGACGAACCCCTGCACCATGGATGAACCGCGCCTTTCATAGATTGATATACAACGTAAGTTTCTTTTGATACACTAGATATACGCTGTAAGTGTGTCAACAAGGCAGGAACGTCCCACGCCTAGAATCCGGACCGAACCCATGACTGCATTGACCGAGACGACCGAGACCCGCATCCCCCTCAGTCGCGGACGCGTGCTCGAAGCGGCGATCGACCTCGCCGACCGTGAGGGCATCGAGGCGCTCACGATGCGCAGGCTCGGCCTGGATCTCGGCGTCGAGGCGATGTCGCTCTACAACCACGTGTCGAACAAGGAGGACCTGCTCGACGGCGTGGTGGAGACCCTCATTGTCGAGATCGGGCGCCGTGTCGTCGACATCGATCCTCCAACG
>JAWOGV010000318.1:0-3822 GCA_046496605.1 Acidimicrobiia bacterium
GTTCGGCGCGTTCCAGCTCACCATCGGAGAGCGGCCCGGTCGCTCCGTCCACCCAGAAGCTCTCGGGATCCATCGCCTCGCGAAGCCGCTTCCGGCGAAGGCGCTTCGCAGCACCCGCCGCGGCGGATCCCGGGAGGTGTGGCTTCGTGATCCGCGTGTCGAAGGTCGCAAACGACGTGCCGTGTGGGATCGAGACGGTGCCAAGCCATTCCCGGATGCCGGGACCGGTCGAGATGAACTCACCGGTGAACCCCTCGGCGTATTTTTCCTTCTGAGCGTCTTCGCGCGTGCTCGGGCGGGTCATCCCGAATGCGTGGGTGGGGCCTCCGACGATGAGGAGTCCGATGTCGCTGCCGATGGCCGACGGGGCATCACCGACCTCGACCGCTTCCGTCTCGAGGACGGTCCCCGTGCCGAGGGCGATCGCGCGGGCGACCTCCATCGTGTTCCCGTACAGCGACTCGTACACCACCAGGCACCGCATGATCCCTCCATTGGTACTGGTGCGATTGTCCGCCGGGGGGCCCGAATCGTCAACCCGTGACAGATCATCGTGCGGGTTCATCGCCAGTCGAGGATGACCTTTGCGCACTCTCCCGAGCGCATGACGTCGAACGCCGCCTCGTACTCGGATGCAGCGAAGTGGTGGGTGATGACCGGGGACACGTCGAGGCCGGTCTGGAGCATCGCGAGCATCTTGTACCAGGTCTCGAACATCCGCCTGCCATAGATCCCTTGGAGCGTCAGTCCCTTGAAGACGATGTCGTTCCAGTCGATGGGTGCCTGCCTCGGGGGAATCCCCAGGAGGGCGATGCCCCCACCGTTGTTCATGTGCGTGATCATGTCGTGGAGGGCGCTCGGGTTGCCGGACATCTCGAGGCCGACGTCGAAGCCCTCCCTCATGCCGAGGTCGTCCATCGCGCCCGACAGCGAGTCCCGAGCCGCGTGGAGTTCCCTGTCGGCTCCCATCGCTGCGGCGAGGCGGAGTCGGTACTCGTTCACGTCGGTGACGACGACGTATCGCGCCCCTACGTGCCTGGCGATGGCGACGGCCATCATGCCGATGGGACCCGCGCCCGTGATGAGGACGTCCTCGCCGACGAGGTCGAAGTGGAGTGCCGTGTGGACGGCGTTCCCGAGGGGATCGAGGATGCTCGCGATGTCATCAGGCACGTCGTCGGGTACCGGCTGGACGTTCGTTCCGGGGATGACCACGTACTCCGCGAACGCCCCTGGTCGATTGACCCCCACGCCGACGGTGTGGATGCACAGGTGCCGCCTCCCGGCCTGGCAGTTGCGGCATCGCCCGCAGACGATGTGGCCTTCTCCCGACACTCGCTGGCCGACCGACAGGCCCTGCACTTCCGCACCGATCTCCGTGACGGTCCCGACGTACTCGTGGCCGATGGTCATCGGCGTCGGGATCGTGGACGCCGCCCACTCGTCCCATGCGACGATGTGCAGGTCCGTGCCGCAGATCGATGTCTTCGCCACCTGGATGAGCACGTCGTTCGGACCAACCTCGGGTATCGGGACATCCTCCATCCAGATCCCTGCCTCCGGCCTCGCCTTGACGAGGGCACGCATCACGGGACCACGCCCATGTCCTTTGCGACGTCGCGGAAGGCGTCGATGGCCGTGTCGATGTGGTCAAAGGTGTGTGCCGCGGACATCTGCGTCCGGATGCGAGCCCTGCCCTGTGGCACCACGGGAAAGGAGAACCCGATGACGTACACGCCGAGCGCCAGCAGGCGATCCGCCATCTCGGATGCGACCCTGGCATCACCGATCATGACGGGGATGATGGGATGGTCGGCGCCGGCGAGGGTGAATCCGCTCCGCTCCATGCCGGATCGGAACCGAGCGGCGTTCGCTCGGAGCCGCTCGCGTCGATCTGCAGAGCGCTCGAGGATGTCGAGCGCCGTGACGGTGGTGGCGGCGATCATCGGGGCAAGGCTGTTCGAGAACAGGTACGGACGCGATCGCTGTCGGAGGAGCTCGATGAGTTCATGCGGTCCGGACGTGTATCCGCCGGACGCACCTCCGAGAGCCTTTCCCAGCGTTCCGGTGACGATGTCGACCCGGTCGGCGACACCCCAGTGGTCAGGGGTCCCCGCACCGTGTTCGCCGATGAAGCCGACGGCATGGGAGTCGTCCACCATCACGAGGGCGTCGTATTCGTCAGCGAGGTCGCAGATGTCAGGGAGGTTCGCAATGACCCCGTCCATCGAGAACACACCGTCGGTGGCAATCATGCGGTATCGGGCGTCGGCCGTCTCCCGAAGCCTCGCCTCGAGGTCTGCCATGTCGTTGTTGGCGTAGCGATACCGGGATGCCTTGCACAAGCGGATGCCGTCGATGATCGACGCGTGGTTGAGCGCGTCGGAGATGACCGCGTCACGCTCGTCGAGGACCGTCTCGAACAGGCCACCGTTGGCATCCCAGCATGACGAGTACAGGATGGTCGACTCGGTACCCAGGAACTCCGAGATCCTCTCCTCGAGTGCCGTGTGGACGGTCTGTGTGCCGCAGATGAAACGCACCGACGCCATGCCGTAGCCGTACGTCGCGAGGGCCCGGGATGCGGCATCGACGAGTTCCGGGTCGTTCGCGAGCCCGAGGTAGTTGTTCGCGCAGAAGTTGATCACCTCGGACCCATCGGCCAAGGTGATGACCGCGTCCTGCGGTGACGCGATGACCCTCTCCGACTTGTACAGACCCTCCCGCTCGAGGCCCGCGGTCTCCGCAGCGAGGTGGTCGAGAAATCCAATGGTCATGGCACCTCCGCCACCGAGTCTATGCCGTCGTGAGTTCCGGGACCGGTGCTAGGTTGCGAAGTCGGAATCGGAGATATGAGTAGATGACGAACGGCACGGACCGCGCATTACCGCCGGAAAGACCGGCATTCGGCAAGCAGCAGGTGATCGCCGGAATCATCACCCTGATCATCCTCGTGCTCGTGTTCGGCGTGGTACTGCCGCAGTTCGGCGACTACGACGCCGCATGGGAAGCGATCGCGGACATGGACGCCTGGCAGTTCGGCATGATCGCGCTCGCAACGGTTGTGATGATTGCGATCTACGTGCTGCCATACCCTGCCGCACTGCCGACGATCAACTTCTGGCAGGCATTCAAGGTCCGCCAGACGTCGTTCATGATCTCCAACGTCGTTCCCGCAGGCGGCGCGTTCGGGCTCGCCGTCCAGTTCGGCATGCTCCAGAGTTATGGCATCGCTGCCGCTCCTTCGACGGCGGCCATCGGGATCACCGGGGCGTGGAACTCGTTCGTCACGCTGTCGTTGCCGGTCATCGCCCTGATAGGGCTCGCAATCAGTGGCCAGGCGAGTGTCGAGGCCGGGGCCATCACGGTCGTGGCGACACTCGCCGTCGTGGTCGCGGTCGTCCTGTTCGCCCTGGTTCTGAGGAACGAGGAGACGGCGCTCCGCATCGGGGGCTGGGCAGACTCCTTCATCGGCCGGATCGGCAGGGTCGTGAAACGGGAGATCACCGTCGATGCGACGGAGGCCATCGTGAGCTTCCGCTCATCGATCGTGGACGTCGTCGTCGACAGATGGCTGTTGATCACGCTCGCCAATGTCGGTCAGCAGCTCGCGCAGTTCTCGATCCTCTATCTGGCCATCGTGGCGCTCCAGGGCGGCTGGAGCGGCCCGATCACCTTCTTCGAGGCCCTTGCAGCGTTCGCGTTCGGTCGTCTCGCGACGTTCATCCCCGTGCCGCCCGGTGGCCTCGGTACCACGGATGCGATCATCACGAGCATCCTCGTCACGTTCGGCCTCGACAACAACAGTGCCCTCGCCTCGAC
>JAWOGV010000407.1:0-3366 GCA_046496605.1 Acidimicrobiia bacterium
CCGGCTGGGCAAGAGGTTCACCTGTGATGGTGGCCATGGCCGCGGCATGTAGGGCGTCTCCATACCGGTCGAACACCTCGAACTCGTAAAGGAGCTGGCTGCTGCCGAGTGCGGTGATGGCCGAGACGACGGCCAGCCAACCGACGCGGCTTCCGAGAACCTGGCGCGCCGAACGCGACGATCGCACGGCGGATGACAGAACGCGACCCGTGCGAAGGAGGCGAATCGTCCGGACCAGGCGAAAGATCCTGAGAAACGGAAGGACCAAGAAGGCGATCTGCCACCAGTTCCGCTTGAGAAACTGGACGGTTCTCGGGGCGACGACGACCCTGGCGACGAACTCTGCGATGAACACAGCCCAGATGACCCAGCCGGCTATTGCCAGGCCCAGGCTCACCATGGTTCCGCTCGTGGCGAGGGATTCACCGACTATCACCAGGACGAACACGACTGACAGAGCACTCATCACCGGCGTCAGCCGGTCGAGCAGTTCATCGGCCCAGATCTCCCGCTCGACTTCCGAACGGTTGACCACCGTCGCCTTTGTCGTCATAGCTTCAGATGTGGTCATCAAGTGGGTAGGTACCCCGGTCTGGCCTGGTTGAACCGTCTTGGACGACGCGTGACACGACGACGACAACCGTCGACGAGTACGCGCTGCATGCGGGGCAGGCGCGCATGCTTCGGTTCGCGGCCCTCGGCGAGGTCACCTGCTGACCCGCACCAAAGATCGGCGCCTCGGCACTCGGATTGTGTCCAACGTGTCCCGTGTCCACCGTGTGCCCAGGTCAGAGACACACACGGACAACAACGGCCCCATTGAGATGCGCTACGTCGGCGGCTGCGTCATCCGGCGATCGGAGCGGATCTGCGGGACTCGCGCCACACGACGATGCCTGCTGCCATGAGGAACACCGTCAGTGGGACGATCATGGTTCCCAGGCTGTCGATCAGGGTGCCGACGAGGAACTCCATGGCGATGATCGGCCCGACTGCCTTCTGGACGAGCCCCGGAGGCAGGAGCACCGATGCGCCCGCCGTGACCATCCCCGAGATCATGCCTGTTTGCGCCATGCCCTCCGCCACGGTGTCGCCCATGCTGTCATTCGCGACGATGCCGCTGGCGTCGAACACCAGGGCCGATGTCATCGCGTCGTCCGCGCCCATGACCGGATCGGTCATGGCTGGACGGGTCGAAACCGGCTCTTCGGGTCCGATTGCCGTCCCTCCCTCTTCGCCTGGCGGCTCACCCACGAACACGGCTGCCGGGGGTCTGGTCGTGGTCGTCGTCGTTGGCTCCGTGGTCGTGGTCGTGGTCGATGATGTCGTCGTCGAACGCGGCACCGTCGTGGTGGTCGACGAAGTGGTGGTCGTCGTCGTTGGCATCGTCGTGGTCGTGGTCGTGGTCGATGAGGTCGTCGTCGTGGTTCCACATGACCCCTCGATCGCGGCCGCCTTTGCTGCGTAGGTGTTTGCGACCTCAGCGTGGGCGTCGTCATGGTCTGCGGTGAGCGCCGCTCGAGCTTCCGCCGCATCGGGCTCGAGCTCGGGGTGCTCGAGGACGAGGAAGCTGATCTTCTGGTTGGCGTAGTTCCACACCTCATCGAGGCGTCGGTCGGCGGTCGCTCGGGCGCTTTCGAGCTCCGCCATCGTGCACGCCGACAGCGCGGCGATGGTGAACTCGTTGAGGATGTCCTGGTTCTCGTTGTCGGCCCATCGCACCCAGTCGTCTGGGTGGTACCTGTCGCCGTGGGCCGGCGTTCCCGCGCCGAAGAGACCGATCGTCGCGGCGACGAGCATGACCACGAGGCGACTGCCGATTCTGCTCACGTCATCCCATCGGCATCGGTCCACGGCTTCTTGAGGTGGCGACGCTCAAGGCCGGGGCATCCGGTGCCGACGAAGAGTCAAGAGTCCCGACGGAGGTTCCAGCGTGCGCAGAGTGCTCTCGAGCATCCTGATGGTCATCGGTGTCGTCGTCGCGCTCGCTGCCACCCTCGCCCTGGTCTCGATCGTCGCCACCGGCGACGGATCGTCCAAGGTCGCGAGGGAGGGCCAGGTCGCCATCATGGCCGAGGCGACGATCACCTCGGCATCGACGGTGCGCAACGCAGCCGTCAACGCAGCACTGGTCGCCCAGGGGAACGAAGCGGGCCTGTACTCGGACGAGGCGATGGCCAGGTCGATCGATCAGGTGACCCGATTGGCCGATGAGTATCGAAGCCGTTCCGAGCAACTCGCCGCACAGCTCGAGGACGACGAGTCATCGCTCGTGTCGGACACTTCAGCGTCGTACCTTGCTGCGGTCGATGTCCTCCTCGCCGACCTCGCAACCCTCACCGCGGATGATCCTCTTCCGGAACTCGACGGTGCGACCTACACGACGACGATCGGCGCGCTCGTCGACGTGCGCGACCAGCGGGTCGCGGATGCACTGGTCCTCGGCGAGTACGCGGGGAGGGCCGCTGACGGCGTGAGGTTCCTCGCCATCGTGGTCATCCCTCTCCTCGCGATCCTCATGTTGTGGTCCGTCATGAAGCGCCGTCGCGAGAGGGAGAGGCTCCTCGGGGAGCTCGAACAGCAGCGTGCTGTCATTGCATCCAAGGACGAGTTCGTCACCAATCTCTCCCATGAGCTGCGGACGCCGCTCACCGGCGTGTACGGCTTCGCCCTTGCGCTCGACGAGGGAGCCCTCGACGATGCTGCGACCGCCAAGGAACTCACAGGCCTCATCGTGAGCGAGGCAACGGACCTCTCCAGGATGGTTGACGACCTCATCACGGCTGGCCAGATCGAGACCGGGAACGTGGCGCTCATGGTCGAGGAACTGGGTCTGGACCCCGAGATCGAAACCGTGATCGATCCCTTCCTGCGGACGGGGGCCACGATCAGGTTCACGGAGACCGGGGCGACGGGCATCGTCGACCGGCAACGGTTCCGACAGATCCTGAGGAACCTCGTATCGAACGCGGTCAAGCACGGCGGGCCCAACATCGAGATCTTCGGAGAACAGGGAGTCGGCGTCGTATCCGTGTTCGTGATGGACGACGGCGACGGTATAGACGACAGCAGGCTGACCCGGCTGTTCGACCGCTATCAGCACGAAGGGGCAGAGCCGCTGCTGCAAGGGAGCGTCGGCCTCGGCCTTGCGATTGCGCGATCGCTGGCACTCGGCATGGGCGGCGACCTCACGTACACGCGAACGAGCGGACTCACCTACTTCGTCCTCAGAGTTCCCTCCCTTCGGTCAGGCCGCCTCAACGAACGGGTCGAGGACAATGCGCTCGGCGACCAGTCGGCCGCCCGTAGCGCGTCGGAGGTCGCGAAACTCTTCGCCAGGTGATCCCGACAGGGGTCTTGTATCGG
>JAWOGV010000001.1:0-4841 GCA_046496605.1 Acidimicrobiia bacterium
TCGTAGGTCCCGTCGATGAGATGAACCGTTGTCATCCCACCACCCTACCGACACGGACGTGCACGGCCGGCACCCTCCCTACCCGGACGCGTCGTCACATCACCAACGGGATGGCACCCCGACAGTGGGGCGCTACCTTTGGTCGAATGGTGCGCCATCTCATCTCCGCGGAGCATCTCGCGCAGATCATCGACGATCGAACACTCCGGCTGGTCGACTGCCGTTGGTACCTCGCCGATCCGGATGAGGGTCCCGCCGCGTACGGACGGGGCCACATCCCCGGAGCGGTGCACGCCTCCCTCGACCACCATCTCTCCGGAACGACCGGTCCCGGCCGCCACCCGCTTCCCTCTCCCGACGAGTTCGCCGAGACAATGGCATCGCTCGGCATCTCCCCCGAGAGCACCGTCGTCGTGTACGACGACCGCGGTGGCGCCGTCGCCTCACGGTTGTGGTGGATGCTCACCGCGCAGGGCCACACCTCCGTCGCGGTCCTCGACGGCGGCATCCAGGCATGGACCACGCAGGATCGACCACTCACCACGGACGTGCCGACGCCCGAGCGTTCCGTCTACGACATGGAACCGTGGACCGGGATCGTGACCCTCGAGGAGGTCGCAGCGCGCGAGCCCGGGACCACGCTCATCGATGCCCGCGAGCCTGAGCGCTATCGCGGCGACATCGAGCCGATCGACCCGAAGGCAGGGCACATTCCGGGGGCGGTGTCGTTACCAGTCGCCGCGAACCTCGACGAGAACGGCTTCTTCCGGCCCTCGAACGACCTCGCAAGCTGCTTCAGCGCCATCGGCGTCGCGGGCGGTGCCCGTGTCATCGCCCATTGCGGGTCCGGAGTCACCGCCTGCCACAGCATCCTCGCTGCCGAGATCGCCGGTCTCGGGCGCCCCGACCTCTATGTCGGATCGTGGAGCGAGTGGTCGGGCACGGACCAACCCGTAGCAACCGGCGAGGCACCGTGACCGCTCCTCGAAGCCCGGTCGTGGGTCGACTGTCCCGCGTGGAGTTCACCGTCATGATCTCGATGATCATGGCGATCGTCGCGCTCGCCATCGACATGATGCTCCCTGCCTTCGGTGAGATCCGGGAGAGCTTCGGTCTGGCGGAGGACTCGAACCAGCTCGCACCGATCGTCACGTTCTTCTTCATCGGCCTCGCCGTCGGCCAACCCGTTTGGGGACCGCTGTCGGATGCCCTCGGTCGGAAGCGCATCCTGTACTGGGGCCTCGCCGTGTACGTCGTCGGAGCAGTCGGCGCCGTATGGGCGCCGAGTCTCGAGATCCTCTTCCTCTTCCGGTTCATCGGCGGCCTCGGCGCGGCAGGACCACGCGTCGTTGCACTGTCGGTGGTGCGCGACGTCTACGAGGGGGAAGCGATGGCGCGCGCGCTGTCGTTCATCATGGCGGTGTTCCTCCTGGTGCCGATCATCGCACCCACCCTCGGCGCGGCGGTGCTCGAGGTGGGCCGGTGGCAGTCGGTCTTCTGGATCATGGCGGTGTTCGGCATCGCTGTCGGTGTGTGGTCGATCCGCCTTCCCGAGACCCTCGCGCCGCCCGATCGCGTCCCTCTCGAGTTCACCCGACTGAGGCGCGCAGTGTCGATGGTCCTGTCGACGAGGACCACGATGGGATTCACCCTCGCCCAGACCGCGATGTTCGGGCTCTTCACCTCGTACCTCGCATCCTCCCAGCTGATCATCGACGATGTCTTCGACCTCGGAACCTGGTTCCCGGTCATCTTCGCCGGCTCGGCAGCGCTCATCGGTGTCGCGATCCTGATGAACGCCTGGTGGTTGAAGCGGTTCGGCCTCCGTATGGTGATCCGCACCGCCACTGCGGGACACCTCGCGGCGTCACTGACCTTCATGATGATCATCGTCGTGAGCGATGGAACGCCTTCGTTCCCGGCATTCGCCATCGGCTTCGTACCGATCTCGATCACCTACGCGGTGCTCATCCCGAACCTCAACTCGGCGGCACTGGTGCCTATGGGTGCGATCGCCGGAACCGCATCCGCCGTGATCGGCGCAACGACGCTGCTCGGGGCATCAGCCATCGGATCGCTCGTCGATCGGGCCTACGACGGGTCCGTGCTCCCCTTCGGTATCGCCGCCGGTGTGCTCGGCATCGTGGCGTTCGGCCTGACGGCATGGGCGCAGCGGGAATGGGGCGACAGTGTCCAACCCGAACCGGCTGCAGCGCGCTCCTCGTAGGACCCTTCGTACACTTCGGTCGTGTTCCACATCTCATCGTTCTACCGCTTCGTAGCCCTCGACGACTACGCCGACCTCAGGGCGGGGATCGTGGCGGTTTGTGACGACCATGCCGTCAATGGCACCATCCTCCTCGCCCCTGAGGGATTGAACGGCACGATCGCCGGTTCGGCGAACGGAGTCCAGGCCGTCCTCGCGCACCTTCGAGCGGATCCGAGACTCGAGGCGATGGCGGTGAGGAGCGCGACATCGGTCAAGGACCCGTTCCTCCGGCTGAAGGTTCGCCTCAAGCGGGAGATCGTGTCGCTCGGCGTGGGTCAGGTCGACCCGTCGCTGACCGCGACCCGCGTCCCCGCCGCCGAGTGGAACGCACTCGTCAGCGAACCATCCACGATCGTCGTCGACACGCGGAACGCCTACGAGGTCGCCATCGGAACCTTCCGCGGCGCGGTTGACCCCCGCACTGCGTCATTCACCGAATTCCCTGCGTGGGTCGAGGCCTCTGGCATCGACAGGGACGCGCCGATCGCGATGTTCTGCACAGGGGGCATCCGCTGCGAGAAGGTCTCTGCCTGGCTCACCGAACGCGGTTTCACGAACCTGTTCCAGCTCGAGGGGGGCATCCTCGCCTACCTGGAGCAGATCGACCCTTCGGATTCCCTGTGGGACGGCGAGTGCTACGTCTTCGACCGGCGCGTCTCCGTCGGCCACGGCCTCGTACCCGGATCCAGGGAGATCTGCCCGAACTGCAACACGGTCATCGACGACTCCGGACGAGAGACCCCCGGGTATCGCGTGGGCGTCGTGTGCGGCGCCTGCTGTGACGGGATCTCGCAGGATCGGATGGAGCGGTTCGCGGAGCGTCAGAAGCAGATGGACCTCGCATCGGCACGAGGGACGACGCACCTCGGTCGGTCGACGTGAGGCGCATCGGCCTCCTCGGTGGCATGAGCTGGGAGTCCTCGGTGGAGTACGAGCGGCTCATCAACACGGAGGTCCGAAGGCGGCTCGGTGGGTCAGCGTCCGCCGACCTGGTCGTGCGGTCGTACAACTTCGCGGTGATCCAGGAACTCCAGGAGGCCGACCGATGGGACGACGCGGGAGCCTTGTTGGCGGCCGATGCGCTGAGCCTCATCGCCAGCGGAGCGGAGCTGATCGCCCTCTGCACGAACACGATGCATCGAGTCGCTCCGGCGATCGAGCAGGTGATCGACGTCCCGTTCATCCACATCGCCGATGCGACGACGGCAGCAATCCACGGAGCCGCCGTTTCGACCGTCGGGCTCCTCGGCACCCGGTACACGATGGAACACGATTTCTACAGGGGACGGCTCGAGCGTGGCGGTATCGGCGTCGTGATTCCGGGGGATGACGATCGCGCCGTGGTCCATGACACCATCTTCGACGAGCTCGTGCGGGGAATCATCTCCGACGGGTCGCGCTCGGAGTTCCTCCGGGTCGTCGACGCCCTCGTCGACCGCGGTGCCGAGGGGATCGTCGCCGGCTGCACCGAGATCGAGCTCCTCGTCGGCCCCGACGACCTCGGGATTCCGTACTTCCCGACCACGGCGCTCCACGCCGGAGCCATCGTCGACGCCTCTCTCGCCTGAGGCGATCAGACCGCGGAGGCCTCCCCCGCATCGATCGAACCATCGGTCCGGAACAAGACCGATAATTCATGAGCGAACAAACTGGACATTGCCGCCAGAATTGATTAGTCTCTGACTCAGTAATGAAGTAACTTGTGAAATATTTCACAAGCCCAACGAGGAAAGAGGGAACAACATGGCAAAGCGACTCCGGATGCTCGGAATCGTCATGGTCGTGTTCGGCGTCATATTCGCGGGTGCGGGTGTCTACGCCTTCACACAGGTCCAGGCAGGCAACAACTCCCTGGAGACCTTCAGCACCGCACAGAACGTGACGCTGAGCTACAACGAGGACGGGCAACTCATCGATCGTGGCACCACGGAGACAGCCGAGGCGATCAAATCGTTGCTCAGCGATGAGTGGGGATACCCCATCAACGACGCTGACCTCGACCCGAACGATCCGCTCGTCAACACGGCAACGGAGTACATGTTCCAGATGGCCACGATCGGCTATCACATCCTGAACGACACCCAGACGGTCGTCCTTGATGAGGCCGTCGAGTACGAGGGCGAGAACTTCCCCGCAGGCACCTACGAGCTGTTCATCCGCACCGTCGGCGACCGCGGCGAGCTCGGCGGCTACTGGACCGACTTCGACCGGATGCACCCGATCGAGGGGCCGGCAAGGGCACAGGCATGGTCCGGCACCGCACACGGGCTCTTCGGTGAGCTCGGCGTCGGGACGGTCACGGCCTCCACGCTCCAGCTCGCGAACGGCATCTCGGCCATGATCGTCGGTCTCGGCCTCACGATCATCCTCCTCGGCGCAGGCATGATCTGGACCGCCACTGGCAAGGAAGAAGGCGACGTCAAGGTCGCCACATCCGACAACTAGCCGGAGCCCGCAAGCGTCTGGGACCCAGACGACCGGGGGAAGAGGGGCCCGCTGGGGCCCCTCTTCCGTTGCGTCTCTTCCGTTGCGTCCCGCGACGGACGCATTCGACGGGCGTGCTCACCGTCCC
>JAWOGV010000004.1:0-2766 GCA_046496605.1 Acidimicrobiia bacterium
CGAAGTACACGAAATTGGCCTGCGTCGGGGCCACCAGGTAACCGAGGGTGGTGAGGCCCTCGACGAGCGTCTCGCGGCCCTTGGCGTTGGTCGCCGCCCTGACCTCGACGAGGCCGTCATGTCTCAGCACCTCGAGCGCCGCGACCTGGCCGAGGGTCGTGACGGAGAAAGGAGCCTGCGTCGTTCGGAGCGTCGCAACCATGTCGGGATCGCCGATGCCGTAACCGACGCGAAGGCCCGCGAGGCCGTAGATCTTCGAGAACGTGCGGGTCACGAGGACGTTCGGTGACTCGAGCGCGCGGTGGATCATGGAGCGATAGGTCGGATCGGTGACGTACTCCGCATACGCCTCATCGATGATCAACACCGTGTCCGTCGGTGCCTCCGAGATGAACGCCTCGACATCGTCCCCGTTACGGAAGCCGCCCGTCGGGTTGTTCGGATTGCAGACGTAGACGATGGTCGTGTCCTCGCGAATCGCGCCGAGCATCGCGTCCAGGTCGTGGTCATGACCCTGGGTGAGAGGCACCGTCACCGGCATCGCACCCGAGATCATGGTCCCGATCGCGTACATCACGAACGACGGGGATGCGTAGACCGCACTCGTACCGGGACCCCCCACCGCCAATGCGGAGCATCGCAGGATCTCGGATGACCCTGCACCGACCCACACTGCCTCGGGTGGAACGCCGTGGTACCCGGCGATGGCATGCCTCAGGACGTGGACGCCGCTGTCGGGATACCGGTTGAGGCCGTCGGATGCGGCGTTGATGGCCGCGAGCACCTCGGGGAACGGAGGTTCGGGATGCTCGTTCGAGGCGAGCTTGTCGATGGACGTGATGCCGAGCTCGCGAACGACGTCCTCGATGGGTCTGCCCGGCACATACCGGGGGATCGCATCGATGTCCGGTCGGTATCTCGGCACTGGTCACTTCCTCGGGCGAACAGTCACAGGGTAATACGCGGCGCAGGGCCGGGCCGATCGACATCCCCTACCCTTCCCGGATGCGGATGCTTCGGTCGAGACCCATCCGGACGGTCCTCCTGACCCTCGCAGGTTACGCGACGGCATGGGTGCTGTCGGTCGTGTTCGCGCCGCTATGGCCGGATTTCTGCGACGGAACCGTGGTGGGCGCGGCGTGTGAGCCGGTCGCCGTCCAGACGATGATGGGATACCTCGTCGTGGTTCTCGGTGTGCTGACCATGATCTTCGGCCCCATCGCCGGCTCGTTCATCGACCTCGCGATCAACGGTGCGTCGTGGGAAACCCCGAGAGGCGCCGAATCGGTGATCACGAACATGCCGCTCCTCGTCGGAGCGATCTACCTCGTGACGGGGGTGCTCATCACGGCATCGGCGTGAGACGTCACGCGACGATGTCCTCTCCGTCGGGCTGGCGGAACACGAATGCCACGACGAGATCGTCGTCGTCAGGCCACCCGTCGAGCGTTCGGTGGGCGGTTCGATTGGCGAATGCCCGCGCCTCGGACCACGTCATCATCGGCTGGTCCGGTACGACCAGATCGAGGCCATCGCGCGACGTCACCGCGTCGTCCACGAGGTCGAGGCCGTCCATCTCCACGACGGCGAGGTCCAGCTCCTCGCACTTGTCGATGAACGCCAACGCAGTCGCCCGATCGAAGAACCCCTCGCCCTCGTCGGTGCGGAACACGGCCCTCGCGTCGAAGTCGGCAAGCAGTTCAACGGTTGCGGGGTGCTCGTCCCCCCACGACTGGGCGGCCACGGCCGCGGTCCGGAGCTGGTCCATCTCGGCATCGAAGGCGTCCGGATCGACGATCCGCATCGCCGTGTCCAAGAGCATCTGGAGCTCGCGTACGTCCAGGTCGTGGACGTCGCCATCCCCGTCGGGGTACACCTGCAGGATCGTTGCCTCGCCGTCCCAGAACACGAGGCCGACGAAGTCGTCGTCGCGCCACAGCTCGACAATGGGCCCGTCGAAGTCCTCGCGCTCGGTCTCGATGATGCGTATCGGCAGCATGCCGCAACGCTAGTGGGCACGGGGTCCTCTGTGACTGCGATTCGACATCCGGAATGCATCACCGGATCGAACCGTTCAACGCGACATCACCGAACAATGAGGAGTAGGACATGGCAAGTGCCACATGGAACGGATCCGTCGTTGCCGAGAGCGACGAGACCATCGTCGTCGAGGGGAACCACTACTTCCCTCCGGACGCGGTGCGCACCGAATTCTTCGAGGCGTCCGAAGCCCACACGGTGTGCCCTTGGAAGGGGACAGCGAGCTACTACGACGTCGTCGTCGATGGCGCCGTCAACGCCGGCGCCGCCTGGTACTACCCGGATCCGAAGCCCGCGGCGTCCGACATCAAGGACTACATCGCCTTCTGGCGCGGTGTGAAGGTCACACCCTGACAGGCGGCCACTGGCATCCCGTCCCCCTTTCCATAGAGCGGACGACCACTGCGTGGTCGACGTCCTGCTGCCCACTGCTGGGTGGCGGGGTCTGGGACGGTGGACCCGCCGTCTCACCGAGGAGACTTCAGGGGGACGGCAGAGGAGCGAAGCGACGATGCAGGGGGATCACTGTCCGAAGACCCACACCCCGGCCGAATCCCACTCCCGTGCTCGCAGGCTCGCAAACCCCCCTGGCTCACTGCGCTCGCCCGTCCCCCCAAGAGTCTTGACGTCTTGCGCGTGAGCCGACCGTCTGAGACCCCGAACCCCAGCTCGCAGGTGGCAGGCTGCCGATCACGAAGTGATCGGACTCCGACTCGTAAAGGGAGG
>JAWOGV010000027.1:0-11414 GCA_046496605.1 Acidimicrobiia bacterium
GTGGTGGTGGATCCTCGGGATCGCCCTCATCCTGACAGCCGCGGCCATCGCAATCCTCGTGGCCGCCCGCGGCAACGGTGACGACACGGACACCGCCGAGTCGATGAGCACGGCGAGTGTCCAGCGGACGGACCTCGTCGTCACGGAGAACCTGCCAGGCACGCTCGGGTACGGATCCGCAGACACCGTCACGTTCCGATCGTCCGACGACGGCGTCGTCCAGGTGACCGGCCTCACCCCTGGATTCGTCACCGACATCGTCGAGGCCGGCGACATCCTCGTGGCGGGCGATGTCCTCTACGAGGTCAACACCGTACCGATCGTGGTGCTCGAGGGCGACCTGCCCCAGTACCGCGCCTTCAACAGCCGCATGGATGACGGTCCCGACGTCGAGCAGCTCGAGCAGGCGCTCGTCGACCTCGGCTTCGACCCGGACGGTGACATCACCGTCGATGAGGAGTTCACCACGGCAACGGCCGACGCCATCGAGCTCCTCCAGGAGGCGATCGGGGCCGAGGAGACAGGGTCGTTGGAGCTCGGTGCGGTGATCTTCGCGCCGACCGCCGCTTCGTACGTCGCCGAGGTGCTCGTCGACATCGGCGACCAGGTGCAGGCCGGGCAGCCGATCGTCGCCACGTCGGCGCCGATCTCGGGCACGGTCACATCGATCGCCGCCGAGGGGTCGATCGTCGGCCAAGGCGACATCCTCATCACGATCGACCAGGAACCGGTGGTGTTGCTCATCGGCGACCTTCCCTCCTACCGCACCCTCACCGCAGGGGTGAAGGGCGACGACGTCGCACAGTTGCAGCAGAACCTCGTCGACCTGGGCTTCGGCGACGTCGAGGGGTTCGCGGTCGACGGCGACTACGACACCGCGACCACGGTGGCCGTCGCCGCATGGCAGGCGTCGATCGGGGCGAGCCCCGACGGCGTCGTCAACCTCGGTGACGTGTACGTGGCCGCTACGCCACTGCGCATCGGGGAACACCTCGTCACGGTTGGTGACGTCGTCGGCAACGGCACACCGATCCTCACCTCCTCGGTCAGCGAGACGTTCGTCACCGTGCGGCTGTCGACCGACGACCAGGACCTCGTCGCCGTGGGGGACGCCGTCGCGGTGGAGTTGCCCGACGGCACACTCGAATCTGCGGTCGTCACCGAGATCGGCAGTGTCGTGCTGGCCACCCAGCAGGGGGACACCTACTTCGAGATGACCGTCATCCTCGACGACCCCGCCTCTGCACAGGGGCTCGATGAGGCGCCCGTGGATGTCCAGGTGATCTCCGACCGTGCCGATGGCGTGCTCGCCGTGCCCGTGACGGCGCTCCTCGCCCTCGCCGAGGGCGGCTACGCGGTCGAGGTCGTGGCAGCCGACGGATCCACGTACCTCGTCGCCGTCGACCCGGGCTTGTTCGCAGACGGATTCGTGGAGGTCACCTCCAGCGACCTCGAGGAGGGCATGGAGGTCGTCGTCCCGTGACGCTCGCAGACCCGATCGCACCCGCCCGCACCGCGGTCACGCTCAGGGGCGTCACCAAGGACTACCCGGGTACGTCGCCGGTCAGGGCACTCGTCGACGTGGACCTCCAGATCGCCGATGGGGAGCTCGTCTCGATCGTCGGTCCGTCAGGAAGCGGGAAGTCCACGCTGCTCCACATCATGGGGACCCTCGACCGCGCCTCGACCGGTGAGGTGCACGTCGCAGGATTCGACGTTGCGAAGATGACCGATAGGGACCTGTCGGCTCTGCGGTCGCGCTTCCTGGGATTCGTGTTCCAGCAGTTCTTCCTGCTCGCCGGCGAGACGGCCCGCGACAACGTCGCCGACGGGCTGCTCTACACGGGCATGGGGCTCGCCAGGCGGAGGGAGCTCGCCGCCGAGGCGCTCGACAAGGTGGATCTCGGGAACCGGGCGGGCCACCTCGCCACGAAGCTGTCGGGTGGCGAGCGCCAGCGGGTCGCGATCGCCCGTGCCCTCGTCGGGGACCCCGCCATCGTGCTCGCCGACGAACCGACCGGCAACCTCGACTCGAAGACGGGTGCGGCGATCGTCCGGCTGCTGGAGGACCTCAACGCCAACGGGACGACGATCGTGGTCATCACCCACGATCGGGACATCGCCACGCAGTTCCCCCGCCAGGTGTCGCTCCTCGACGGCCGCGTCGAGGACGACTCGCGAGCTCGCCGATGACGACCGGCACCCTCTCACCACACGCCATCTCCCCTTCGCGCATGACGCCCGCCGACACGATACGCGCCGCGGGGATCGGCCTTCGGACCCGGCGCCTGCGGTCGCTGCTGTCGGCGCTCGGCATCATGATCGGGATCGGCGCCATGGTGGCGGTGCTCGGCCTCTCCGAGAGCTCCAAGTCCGATCTCCTGGCCCAACTGGACCGGCTCGGCACGAACATGCTCCAGGTGCAGGCAGGCACCGGCATCGGCCTCGGACCTGGGACGCTGCCTGAGGAGTCGGTCGCGATGGCCGGGCGGATCGGGCCGGTGCAGACGGTGTCGTCGGTATCGGAGGTCGACGCCAAGGTGTACAAGAACGACCTGGTGCCGTCCGGACAGAGCGGTGGCCTGAGCGTGTTGGCGGCCGATGCGGACCTGCTCGACACGCTCCAGGGCTCGATGGCGGACGGCGTGTTCCTCGACGAGGCCAACCCGAACTACCCGGTGGTGGTCCTCGGGTCCGTGACCGCCGAGCGCCTCGGGATCCGAGGGCTGGACGTGCCGACGAGGGTGTGGCTCGGTGACGAGTGGTTCACCGTCGTGGGCGTCATGGAGAGCCTGGCACTGTCTCCGGACCTCGACCGTGCGGCGATCGTGTCGGTGGCGGCGGCCGAGACGTACCTCCAGGCCGATCTCGTTCCATCCACGATCTACGTGCGGACGGATCCGGCGTCGGTCGACGACGTGCGCAACGTGATGGCGGCGACCGTGAACCCGGAGAACCCTGACCAGGTCGAGGTGACGCGACCGTCGGATGCGCTGGAGGCCCGCGAAGCGGCCGAGTCGGCGCTGACGAACCTCTTCCTCGGCCTCGGTGCCGTCGCCCTGCTGGTCGGCGGTGTCGGGATCGCCAACGTGATGGTCATCTCTGTGCTCGAACGCAGGGGCGAGATCGGTCTTCGCAGGGCGCTTGGCGCGACGAAGCGCCACATCTCGGTGCAGTTCCTCGGCGAATCCCTCCTCCTCGCCGCCTTTGGCGGCCTCGGCGGTGTCCTCCTCGGCGCCGCGGTGACGGCTGCCTACGCCTGGCTCCAGGGTTGGGACATCCTGATCCCGACCGTCGCCATCGTCGGAGGCATCGTCGCGGCCCTCGTCATCGGCGCCGTGGCGGGGCTGTATCCGGCGATGCGAGCAGCTCGTGTGTCGCCGACCGAGGCACTTCGCACTCTCTAGCCTCGCACCAGCACCGACGTGCACAGGCCTGACTGACTGCCGAATCCAGGCTCGCCCCATGGTCCGGATCCGCTGACCGTGCCACGGCCAACCGGCGCGCAGTCGTCTGGCAGGTTCGCTCCTTGCTGCCATCCACGGGGCGCATCACCTGCGCATCCTCGATGTCCCCGCGGTCTGATCATCCCTCTCCCCCGAGGGCACGTTGAACGGCCCGCCTCGCCATCGACCGCGTGACGGGTCCGTGCAGCACCGAGACGGGGATGAAGTAGAGGCGCCCTCGCCAGTTGTTGAAACGCACTGCGGTGGTGACGGTGAGGAATCGGTGGTCGAGGTCGATCTTCACGCCCGCGGCGAAGTCGAGGTGGTTGTCCCTGGCGAAGATCAGCGCCTCGCTCCCCTCCACCGTGGTGACGTCGAACACCGATCGGTCTGCTCGCTTCACCCCGATCAGTCCGACCAGCATCTGCCGCACACCGAGGAGCGCGACCACCCACTTGGGCGCCGACCTGACGCTGAACACCTGCTCGGCCCACCACCGCGGGTCGTCCGTCAGGCTCGCCTTCGACGGCGGGAGCGCAACGATTGCAGCGTCGGCAAAATCCGGCGTCGGGATCGTGCGAAGGGCGAGGCTCACCCCGGATTCGGCGCTCTCATCCTCGGTCATGGGTGGCCCCCTCCGGGTGTCCCGACGCGGTCGCCGACCAGTCTCGCAGGTCTCGACCGCCGCCCACCACGCGTGCCGCACCCGGCACAGCCGGAAGAGGCGTGCGCTGCGCCATGAGCGCAGGAGTCCCATCCGGGCTGTGGATCTCGGCAGGGAGGGTCCTGCTTCTCCTCGGATTCAGGTCCGGGCAAATGAGACCAATGGGCCGAGGTCGCCGGTGTCGGCCGTCCTGAGAGCCGACAGGTATCGGCGCCGCAGCTCGTCAGTCGGGACGTCGAGGTCCGAGCCCCAGGTGAGTCGCTGCTCACCGAGCTCGACGACCAGGAGATCAGCAGCGATCCGGCTGTGCCGGCCGTTCCCGTTGCGGAAGGGGTGCACGGACACCAACCGGTGGTGGAACCTGACCGCGATCTCATCCGCTCCGTAGGTGGAGGCTTCGATCCATGCCCGGACGTCGCGGACCACGTCCCTGACGGAAGCGGCTATTGCCTCCGGTGCGACACCGATGCTCGTCTCGGTCCTCCGGTAGCGCCCTGCCCATTCCCACACGTCGGCGAACATCCTGCGATGCAGATCCCGTAGGTACCCATCGTCGAGAAGCGCGTCGAGCGTCGGGCGCTCTCGCACGAGGGCACGGGCGATGGCGCGTTGCTCGGCTTCGTGGAGTTCGCCGCGCGTCGAGATATAGGCCAGCAGCAAGCCATCGAGATCCTCGGCGCTCAGCGGGGTCTGCCCGCCACCCACCGGAACCAGTGGATCGATCGTCATGAACCGGACTTGATGGTCCACAGCCCTCGCCGGTCGAGGAATCGTTGCGCCAGATCCTCGATCTCGTCGTCGAGAGCCTCGGGTCCGACCTCCTGATCCTCGAGGCGCGCGTGGTGGGCGATGGGCGCGATGTGCGCGGTCGCCTTGCGCCGGGCCTGGTCCTCGACCAAACGCTGAAGGTCCTGGCGTGGTACGAGCGCGTATACGACATCACACCCGAGCGCGTTGGCTGCTCGTTCGAGCGTCTCGAGGCGGATCGCCCCCGACCGCTCGCTGCGTTCCATGGCCGAGACCGCCTGCGCGCTCACGCCGATGCGGCGGCCGAGCTCAGCTCCCGACATCCCAAGGGACTCACGGATGGCGCGGATCCAACCACCATTCGGCCGTGGGCCGACGGCATTCCTGAGGTCACGAAGTCGCCTATCGAGGGTTCGTCTGGCAGTGCTTTGCATCGTCATGTGAACATTGTTTCAAACTAAAGATTGACTGTCAATGTCTGTTAGTCAATGTTTATTTTGTCATATGCCTGCCAGATGGCAGATTGTGGATTGCAGGTGTCCAAGATCGTACGATGACCGCCCGACTTCGGCCGGCGAGGATCTTGGTCGGCAGCGTCATTGGCCATCTGCCCTTGTGCGACCCCGCTGCCCTTGTGCGACCACGTCTGGCCCCGGAAACGCTGCCCTGGTCCGCATCGGTCACCCGTGCGCCCGTGCAGCGACCACACGATCCCACAGCTCGTCGAACGGGTCGGTACCCGGACCGCTGTAAGGAAACACGCCGTGTTCGAACATCTCGACCTCGATCTCCACGAGGGCTCGCCGCATGGCATCGCTCAGATCCTCGGGCAGCGTGCCCATCATCGATATGCATCCACACGGTTCAACCTGGAGTTCGAACAACTCGAACGCCTCCTCGAGGATGTCCAGTGGTTCACCTGCGATGGTTGGGACTGCGTCTTCCATCCATCGAACGTATCGGGTGCCTGTGACATGAACGCGGGCACGCTGACCGCGCTCGGTAAGGATCTAGATGTTTTCCATGGCGAACATCTCGGTCCTTGGGAGCATCCTCGGTCTGTTGAGACACAAAATGTTTGCTTCACCATACATTTGGCATTGACACCAGCTACTCGATGCTGCAAAGTGGCAGTATGTCTGACATGGCGTACATCTCAAATGCGCTCCTCGAGCTCGAATAGCTCGAACGCCTCCTCGAGGACGTCCAGTGGTTCACCTGCAATGGTTGTGACTGCGTCTTCCATCCATCGAACGTATCGGGTGCCTGTGACATGAGCGCGGGCACGCCGACCGCGCTGGGGAAGGATCTAGATGTTTTTCATGGCGAACATCTCGGTCCTTGGGAGCATCCTCGGTCTGTTGAGACGCGAAATGTTTGCTTCACCATACATTTGACATTGACACCAGCTACTCGATACTGCAAAGTGGCAGTATGTCTGACACGGCGTACATCTCGAATGCGCTCCTCGAGCTCGGGGCAAGCGTGCGCATCAGGCGCAAAGCGTTGCACTTGACTCAGAGCGACGTTGCAGATCTGGTGGGCGTGAAGCGCCAGACGGTCGGACGGCTCGAGAACGGCGATCCGACGGTCGCCGTCGGAACCGCGCTCGCCATCATCGAGACGCTCGGACTGGGGTCACTCCCCTCGGTGCCCGATCGATGAGACCGAGCGAAGCAGTACGGATCGAGGCAGCTGACATCTACAAGGGCGACGACCTCGCGGCCCAGATCACCCGACGTGATGGTGGAACCGTCTTCGCCTACACCACGGAGTACGTCACGTCAGCTGGTGTCGCCATTGCCTCGACGCTCCCCCTCCGATCGGCGCCGTTCCGGCGTGAAGGAGGTGCGGTGCCTCCCTTCTTCGCGGGCCTGCTTCCCGAAGGTGCTCGACTCCAGGCGGTGATCAATGCGGTTCGCACGTCGGCCGACGACGAGCTCTCGCTTCTCCTCGCAGTGGGACATGACGCGGTCGGGGACGTGCGCGTGGTGCCTGCCGGCGAACCACCGACGGACGTTTCGGCCGAAGCGCCGATGGACCCCACGGAGGTCGTCTTTCGCGACCTGCTGGCCCGAGCCGTGAGCGGCACGTCCGATTCCCTCGACGCCGCCCTCCCGGGGGTTCAGGACAAGTTGTCCGATGCGATGATCTCGTTCCCGATCAAAGGGGCGAGACGGCCTGCCATCCTCAAGCTCGATCCACCGTCGTACCCCCTCATCACCGCGAATGAGCACTTCTTCCTGACGATGGCGAGGTCCGCTGGATTCACGGTTCCCCGACACGAGATGGTCATCGACGCCACCGGGGAGCCCGGCCTGCTCGTCCAGCGCTTCGACCGCGAGAAGGGCTCCGACGGAGCCCTGACGCGCATCGCCCAGGAGGACGGGTGCCAGATGCTCGATCGGTACCCGGCTGACAAGTACCGCGTCGCCGTGAACGACCTTGCCAACCGCGTCACCGCATTGGCAACTTCGCCGAAGGCAGCGATGCTGGACCTGACCCTCCAGGTCGCGTTCAGTTGGGCCATCGGGAACGGCGATCTCCACGGAAAGAACTACTCGCTCCAATGGCGCACCGACGGGATCACCGCGGCAACCCCGGTGTATGACGTCGTGTCGACGCTTCCGTATCCGCTCGACCAGCACATGGCGATGGATCTGGACGGGCGGAACGCCAACTTCAAGGCGGCGTTCTTCGCAAGGTTCGGCGAACGTTTCGGAGTGCCCCGGACGCTCACCATCCGCCGCCTCGGCGATCTCGCAGACCGGATGGCACCACACGTCGATGACCTCGACGACATCGGCTACGACACACGCACAACCGAGGTGATGGCCGCCGAGATCGTGCGACGTATCGGAAGCCTCTACCCCGATGGCTCCTGAGGACTTCTGAACGTACCGATGACCCGAGAGGTGGTCAGGCGGCTGTGTCGATCGGTTCGAGGACGACGACGGCGGTCTCCGTCGGCCGGAGCGAGGCGTAGCCGTCGAGGCCCTTGTCGTAGTGGCGCCATCGCTCCCAGAGGCGGTCACGCTCGTCACCCTCAGCTGCGTGTGCCCGCGCCTCGAAGCGTCCGCCCCGCACCTCGACCGTGGCGACAGGATTCGCCTGGACGTTCAGCCACCAGGCAGGCTCGGGGGCTCCCCACCCGTTCATCGCCATCGTGACCAGGTTGGGTCCGTCCTCGAAGTACCCGAGGATGACGCTGCGCTGCTCGCCGCTGCGCCGCCCGGTGGCGGTGAGGCGGAACATCCCCCACGTGTCGGCAGTGGCCCTCCGGAGCCCGAACCGCCCACCCGAGAGACGGAACAGGCCGCGATGGACCGCCCACGCGGATCGAATGACCCACCTCGGCGGCAGCCGAGGGGACTTGCTGGATTCCGGCTTCGACATCGGTCGGTCCTCCTTCGCATCTCGGCTGCCGTGCCGCTGACCGGCGGCTCGATCGCCCGGCTTCCCTGCCTCTTGGGGGGAGGTCACACCCGATCAGCACGACATCCCGAGATATTTACGTTGTAAGTCTATCAGGTGGTCGGACGGGGCGTGCAACACTTTGGGGGCCCAGCGAGGTCGGCCACCAGCATGGCGCTGTCCCCCATCGGCGTGGCCGGCGCGGTGTCGGTGGCCGGCTGCTTCGCGGCCTGCCGGACCGAAGCCGGCGATGCGTAGACTCTCGCCGTGACCGAGATCCGATTCATCACCGCAGACGAAGCGCCCGCGTTCCTCCGTGCCATCCCATTCGGGTTCGGTGACGACCTCACCGAGGAGGAAGGCGCCGAGGAGCGGTTCCTCGAGACATTCCCGCTCGAGACCTGCATCGCCGCGTTCGACGGTGGGCGCATCGTCGCCACCTTCGGATCCTTCGACTTCGACGTCACGGTCCCTGGCGGCACGCTCCCGATGGCGGGAACGACGATTGTCACCGTGCAACCCACCCACCGCCGCCGTGGCGTCCTGACCACGATGATGCGGATGCATCTCGACCAGGCGATCGAGCGCGGCCAGCCGCTTGCAGGGCTGTGGGCATCCGAGCCCACCATCTACGGGCGCTTCGGCTACGGCCTTGCCGCCCATTCCCATGACCTGATGGTCCACGCCGATCGCGTGACGCTCCCGGCAGGCCCTGACACCGACACGGTGCGCATCATCGACCCTTCCGAAGCATCCGAGCTGCTCCCACCGATCTTCGACCGTGTGCGGCTCGCCACCCCGGGGATGCTGTCGCGCAGCGAGCCATGGTGGCGCAACCGGCGGCTGCGTGACCCAGAGCACTGGCGCGAGGGGGCGAGTTCCCGGCGGGTCGCCGTCGCGTACAGGAATGACGAGCCGGTCGGGTACGTCGCCTACCGCCAGAAGGAGAAGTTCGACGACTGGCTCCCGGATGGTGCGGTCGAGGTGATCGAGGTGGTCCCGCTCGACGACGATGCCCGCCGGACCCTGTGGCAGTACTTGGCGTCCATCGACCTGTTCCCGAATGTGCACTGGTGGAACGCCCCTGCGGACAACCCTCTCTACGTCGAGGTCGACAACCTGCGGAGGATCACCAGCCGACACCAGGACACCCTCTACCTGCGGATCCTCGACGCCCCTGGGGCTTTGTCAGCGCGGACATACGAGTCGGACGGGGCGACAACCATCGGGGTCGCCGACGACTTCATGGGGCGGGGCGGGACGTTCCGCCTCGAGATCACCGACGGCGCCGGGACGTGCACACCGACCGAGGGTGATCCCGACGTGACGATGGATGTCGCCGACCTCGGGGCACTGCTCCTCGGACGCCCGGGGGCAATGGCCCGGTGGAGGGCGGGCCGTATCGAAGGCGACGAGGGATCGGTCCGCACCCTGGACCGCCTGATGCGCACGACAGAGCTCCCGTTCTGCTCAGAGGTCTTCTGACGCCGCCGGCCTGAACGGCTGTGGTCGTTTCGACCAAGGCCTGGATCGAGTGCACGGTGCGTCGCATCTGGCCTTCCACCGGTGCATGCATTGGTGTAGCCTCATATGCATGCAGAGCACGAGCGTTCGAATCGACCATGCGACCCACCGGGAGCTCAAGCGTCTCGCCGACCAGCTGGGCACAACGGTTGGCGAGACCGTTGCACTGGCGGTGCGGCGTCTCCGCCAGGACCGCATCGGTGAAGAACTCACCGCCTCCCTGAGCGACGAAGAAACGGCCTGGCTCGATGCTGACCTCGGGTGATGTCGTCGAGCTCGATCTCGGACTCCCCGAGGGTCGCGAGGCCGGATTCCGCCACCCCGCCGTCGTCATCACCGCCCAGCGCATCCTCGATGCGCAGCCGAGTGTGATCCAGGTGGTCCCCTTGACCACCACGGTTCGGGGCTTCACGTCCGAGATCACGATCGAACCCGACCTCGAAACCGGCCTGCCACACCAATCCGCCGCACAGTGTCAGCACATTCGGGCCGTCTCGACAGGACGGGTCGACCAGGTTCACGGGAACGTCGGCCCCGCCGCCCTCAGCCAGATCCGGGAGACCGTGGGCCTGATCCTCGACGTCCCCTTCCAGTTCTAGAGCTCCTTGCGATCGTGGTCGGAGTACACCCTCTACAGGAACGAGTTTGTTTCGAATATTTCGACTATTGCGTATGCTGCGAATGACCGATACGATTCGTTGTCAGGGAGGGAGTACCCATGACCGTCGCACAACCGCCTGAGATCGATCCGCAGTCTGAGACCCTCGCCGATGCCCCCGGGGCCTTGGCCGAGTTCCTGCGCCGTCATCCAACTCCAACGGCAAGAGTCGTGCTGGTTTCGGAGAACTCGGCGGACGATCCAACAACCGTGACCGTTCCATCAGAAGCTCTGAAGATGTTCATCGAGATCTTGGATCACTTGAACGACGGAGTGGGTGTCTCAGTCGTACCAGCGAACGCAGATCTCACGACACAGCAGGCAGCAGATCTCCTAGGGGTCTCGAGGCCGTACTTGATCGACAAGGTGCTCGTGCCAGACGGACCAATCCCCTATCGCACAGTCGGGCGACACCGCCGTATCCGGTTCGCTGATATTGATGAGTTCCGGCGAGAAGATCTTCGACGTCGCAAAGAGGCGGCTGATCGGGTGACGCGCATCGCGATTGACGCCGGAATGGATGACTGAGTGGCCTTCCGCGTCCTGCTCGACGCGAACGCCATCTTCGGCGCCCTGCAACGCTCGTTGTTGGTGCGCGTTGGGCAACACCAAACCGAGTTCAACCTCCGTGTGTTGGTGACGGCGAAGATCTTGGATGAGATGCTCACAGCGGTGACAGCGAAGTACCCCGACTTCACCGCCGAGCAGGGTGAGAGTCTCGTGAACGCGATGATCTCAGCGACTGGTCGAACGCGTCCCCCGTTGTCACGCCTATCGCTGCCGCACGGAGGTCGAGGGCAACCACTGCCACCGGCTCCTATCCCCCGTCGTTGACCGGTGCGAGGCCCTCGCCCTTGACGAACCACGCGATTCCGAAGGCCCACATTGCGATCGAGTCGAGCCAGAAGACCGGCCTGATGTCGGCGATGCTCGTGTCACGGAGGAACGAGCCGTGGATGGC
>JAWOGV010000193.1:0-6418 GCA_046496605.1 Acidimicrobiia bacterium
CCATCTACATGCATCCGCTCCCCGCCGACCGCAACGTCGAGGTCGCGGACGCCGTCATCGACGGCCGCTGGAGCCGGGTCTTCGACCAGGCGGAGAATCGACTGCACGCCCAGAAGGCCGTCATGGCCCTCACGATGTAGGAGGACAACGGACCTCCCGCGTCAGCGGATGCCCTCGAGGAGCGCCTCGTAGTCCTCACGCGTGTTGATGTCCGGCGGGGCAATGCCTGGCGCGTCCACACGCACGACCCTGTCGTCACCGGATTCGACGAGTGCGCGCCACAACACCTTGGACCCCTCGATTCCACGCGTTTCCTCAACGGCGGCGCGCGACAGGAGGATCGGGTGCGAGATCCGGTCCCGGTAGACGGTGACGGCTGCCCACGGCCGGGCGTCTACCCACAGGTCCACCATTGCATCGATCGATGCCGTGGTGATGGTCGGGATGTCCCCGGCAACGAGGATGAACGCTCCCGCGTCGGTATCGAGATCGGTCGCGGTGAGTAGCGACGACATGTTGCCTCGTCGCGGGTCCGGGTTGCGCACGACCACGATCGACGGGTACTCGAGTGTCGCCTCGACGACATCGGCATCGGCACCCGTAACGACGACGACACCGTCGACGCGACTGACGAGGACCGCTCCGAGTGTCGCCTTCAGGATGGTGGTGCCCGCGTAGGGGAGCACGAGCTTCGGTTCACCCATCCTCTCGGATGCACCCGCCGCAAGGACGATCCCCGTCACCTCGCCCATCGTGACTCCCTGCACCTGTCAGACACCGACGATGTCCTCCGGCAGGACCGGAACCCTTGTCAGGTCCCTCCCGGTCGCAGCCCGGATGGCCGACACGATCGCAGGCGTCGAACTGATCGTCGGCGACTCGCCGATCCCCTTTGCGCCGAACGGGCCCCAGTGGTCGCCCTCCTCGATGATGCGGATCTCGACGTCGGGGGCATCCATGAAGGTCGGGATCAGGTAGTCGGTGAACGACGGATTGAGGATCACGCCATCGTCGATGACGAGTCGCTCCATGACGGCGAACCCGGCTCCCATCATGATGCCTCCCTCGAGCTGGCCAGTGATCGCCTGGGGGTTCAGGGCCCGCCCGACGTCCTGTGCGGTGTCGACACGCACGATTCGGACGAGCCCGAGTTCAGGGTCCACGTCGACCACGGCCCGGTGGGCGGCGACCACGAATCCCGCGTGGACGTCGCCCTGGCCGTTCTCGTCCGGCCTCACGGTCGGTGGATGGCGGAACCGCACGTGCTCGGACACAGGACCATCTGCGCAGACATCCTCGATCGTCGCGACGCGCACGCCTGCAAGGTATACCCCGTCGTCACGCAGCTCGTCGCCATCGTGGTGGGACAGGATGCGGTCCCTCAGCGCGACCGATGCCGCATGGACGGCGCCACCGGTCATCTGGGTCTGGCGGGACGCCGACGTCGACCCTGCCGAACCGATCTGGGAGGTGTCATCCCAGACGATGGCGACACGCTCGGTGCCGAGGACGGTCCTCGCAATCTGCTGGCACACCGTGACGAGTCCCTGACCGACCTCGATCGCCGCCGTGTGGACCTCGACGCCTGCGGTGGTCATCACGACGCGCGCTTCGGCATAGTCGTCGAAGGCCTCGGAGAACGCGAGGTTCTTCATGCCGACCGCGTATCCGACACCTCGCACGACCGCCGAAGCCGGTGTGGTCAGGCCCGCTCCGCCTGGCAGCAGCAGCGGATCAGTCCCGATACGGGGCTCCGGGAGGGGTATCGCCTCGAGGGCGTCGATCACGGCGAGGGTCGGGAGGGACCCCTCGATGATCTGTCCCGACGTCGACATCGCGTCGCCCGGCCCGAGGGCGTTCAGGCGACGCACCTCGAGAGGGTCCATGCCGAGCGCGTCGGCGAGCCTGTCCATCTGCATCTCGTACCCGAAACACGACTGGACCGCGCCGAACCCGCGCATCGCACCCGCAGGAGGGTTGTTCGTCCTCGTGACGGCGGCATCCACGAAGACGTTGTCGCACCGATACGGGCCGACCATGAAGAACGCGGTGTTCGCGATGACCGCCCTGCTCGTGTGCGCGTATGCCCCGCCATCGAGAATCACTCGGGCGGTGACCTTCACGAGCGCGCCCGAGGCGTCGGCCTCGTGTCGGCACCACATCATCGAGGGGTGGCGCTTGACGTGCCCTGCGAACGACTCGGACCTGTCGTAGACCATCCTGACGGGGCGTCCCGTGACGAGTGAGAGCATGGCGACGTGGATGTGCACGGAGATGTCCTCGCGTGCCCCGAAGGCGCCTCCGATACCGACAGGGTGGCACCGAACCTGGTCCGGATCCATCGCGAGGCACTCGACGATCTGGCGATGGTCGACGTGGATCCATTGGCTCGTGACGTGAAGGTCGAGCCCGCCATGGCCGTCGGGTATCGCGAGGCCGGCCTCGGGCCCGAGCGGTGCCTGGTCCTGCGTCGCGGTCTCGTAGAAGCCCTCGACGACCACGACGCCGACGGCTGCCTCGTCACCACGACGAATCCTCATGTCCCGAAAGACCGAGTCCCGGATGACGGCGTCCTCGGGATCGACGAGCGGCTCGAGGGGCTCCCACTCGGCGATCATCGCCGAGACGGCGCGCAGGGCCGTCTCGTCGTCGACGGCCGCAACGATCGCTACCGGCTCGCCCCAGTAGCGTGCGACACCGTCACACAATACGGGTTGGTCCTGCTCCTCCTGGCCGAACATCGGATTGCCGGGAACGTCGTTCTGGGTGAGGACGGCAAGCACCCCCTCCATGGCAACGGCCGGTGCGATGTCGAGTGAGACGAGGCGGGCGTGGGCATGCGGGCTGCGAAGCGTGGCCCCCCACAGCATTCCATCAGCCGAGAGGTCCGAGGCGTACGCGAAGTTTCCTGAGACCTTCGGCTCGCCGTCGGGACGCCGGACGCTCGTGCCGATGCCTCCCCGCACCTCGGGCCGCGTGCGCGTCGTCATGTCGCGTCCCCTGTCAGCTGATCGAGGGCACGCAGGATCGACCCGTACCCCGTGCATCGGCAGATGTTCCCCGACAGCGCCTCCCTGATCTCGAGCCCGGTCGGATGCGGGTTCCCTTCCAGCAGGTGCGTGGCCGCAACCACGAACCCCGGTGTGCAGAACCCACACTGCACGGCGCCCGCGGCGAGTAGTGCCTCTTGCACGGGATTGAGCTCTCCCTCCTCGGAGAGGCCCTCGACGGTGGTCACCTTCGCCCCCTCGGCGTCGGCAGCCATCACGAGGCACGAGCAGACGACCTCATCATCCATCACGACGCTGCACGACCCGCACTCCCCCTGTTCGCACGCATCTTTCGTGCCGAGGAGGTCGAGATCCCTCCGCAGGACGGTGAGCAGGCTGTCGGGACCGCTGATGTCCACGACGCGTTCGGTGCCGTTGACGTTGATCCTCACGTCCATGCCACGCTCCGTTCGACGAGCCTGCGGGCGAGGACACCCGAAGCATGCCTCCGATAGGCCTCGGTCGATCGATGGTCGGTGATCGGCCGGACCTCCTTGGCGACCAGCCTTGCGAACTCGGCGAGGACCGCCTCCGAGAGGGACGATTCCGCGTTGATCATCTCCTCCGCCCTCGATGCGCGGATCGGTGTTGGCGCGACCGAGCCGAGGGCGACGCGGAACCCCTCGTCGCCACGCATCACGACGCAGCTGACGGTTGCGATCACCATGGCGTTTCGGCTCCCGACCTTGGCGAACTCCTGGGCCTGTGGGAGGTCAGGCGGGACCTCGACTCCGGTGATCACCTCATCCGGCTCGAGGGATGTGCGCTTCACACCGACGAAGAAGTCACGCCACGGAACCATCCGCTCCCCTCGCTCCGCGGAACGAACGATGATCCGCGCGTCCGCTGCTGCGAGCCACGGGAGGCCGTCACCGGCAGGGCTCGCGGTCGCGACGTTGCCTCCGATGGTGCCGACAGCACGGATCTGGGGGGAGCCGACGCTTCGGGCGGCCTGCGCGAGGGCCTTGTGTCCGGATCGCTCGAGATCGGCCCATGTAGCTCCGGCTCCGATCCTCCCCGGAGTGACCTCCCTGAGCTCGCGCACCCGACGGAGGGACACGACACCCGACGGGCGGTGGTGGGCGAGGTTGACCTCGACCATGAGGTCCGTCCCACCTGCGAGGAGCTGCGCATCGGGTCTTTCCGCTCGCGCTGCGAGTGCCTCGTCGAGGTCGCGGGCTGCGATGAACTCCATAGGGGCGACGCTAGTCGTCGGCCGGGTCCTCGGCAGCAGGGACGTACCGGCTCACCCTGCGGCCATCCGGGCGGCAGCATGGTTGTGGTGGCTCACGAGTTGCGGTACGTCGACGCCCACCACCTCACCGTCGCGCACGACGGCACGGCCGTGGACCCAGCTGTGGTCAACGCGAACCGATGATGCGAAGACGACCGCGGCAACCGGGTCCTGCAGCGCTCCCGCGTACTCGAGGCGATCGAGCGAGATCGCGATGAAGTCAGCGCCCTTTCCGACTTCCAGGGACCCGACGTCGTCTCGTCCGATGATGCTCGCAGACCCGCGTGTGGCGATCCGGAGGGCTTCCCTCGCCGTGAGGAGTCGTCCGCCTTCGAGCGTCGGGGCCGCGGCGAGCCTCGAGAGCAGCATCGCCTGGCGGACCTCGGCGATCATGTGACTGGCGTCGTTGCTCGCCGAACCGTCCACGCCGAGGCCGAGCCGAACACCGGCAGCCAGATACCGGCGAACGGGTGCGATACCGGAGGCGAGCCGCATGTTCGACGACGGACAGTGGGCGACGCCCGTGCCGGAGTCCGCGAGGCGTCCGACCTCGTCATCATTGATGTGGATGCCGTGGGCGAACCACACGTCGTCGCCGACCCACCCGAGGTCCTCCATGAGTTCGACGGGTCGCATCCCGAACGTGTCGAGGCAGAACTGCTCCTCGTCGAGCGTCTCCGCGACGTGGGTGTGGAGATGGACCCCGTACTCGCGTGCGAGCGCGGCCGACTCACGCATGATCTGGGGCGTGACCGAGAACGGCGAGCACGGTGCAACGACGACGCGCGTCATCGAACCGGGGTTCGGATCGTGATATGCCTCGATGACCCTCTGCGTGTCGGCGAGGATCGCATCGGCGCCCTCCACGACCGAGTCGGGAGGGAGACCGCCATCGCTCTCGCCGAGGCTCATGGACCCTCGCGCGGCGTGGAACCGGAGGCCGACGGGGACCGCACCCTCGATCTGGTCGTCGAGGCGGGAGCCGTTCGGGAACAGGTACTGATGGTCCGATGTCGTCGTGCACCCGGACAGCGCGAGCTCGCACAGCGCAAGCCGTGTCGCTGTCCTCACATCGTCCGGCGTGAGGCGCGCCCACACCGGATACAGCGTCCGGAGCCAATCGAACAGGCCGACGTCCTGGGCACCGGGGTGCGCCCGCGTCAGTGTCTGGTAGAAGTGGTGGTGGGTGTTGATGAGACCGGGCAGCACGACGTGGCCCCGAAGGTCGACGACCTCGTCCGCCACTTCGGGAAGCTCGTCGGTCCTTCCGACCTGTCGTATGAACCCGTCGACGGCATACATCCCGCCGTTGCTGATCTCGGTGCCCGCATCGTCCATCGTGACCAGGACCTGTGCGTTGCGAACGAGGAGTGTGCCCATCGACTGGCAATGTACCATTGGGCGGAGGAGGTGCAGGGACGTCGTGATCACGGACTATCGCCGACCGCTCACGCTCGAAGAGGCTCTCGCCCTCGCATCACTGCCCGATGCCGTCCTCGTCGCGGGTGGCACCACTGTCGCTGCGGCTGTGGATCCTTCGCCTGTCATCGCCGTCGACTTGCAGGCACTCCCCCTCGCGGGCGTCGAGGCGAAGGACGGCGCGCTCCACATCGGGGCCACGACGCGACTCCGTGACCTCATGGACTCTCCCGGGGTGCCAACCGTGCTGGTGGACCTCGCGAGGCGGGAGGTACCGAGCGTTCTCCGCAACGCAGCGACGATCGGGGGCACCATTGGCACCGCCGACCCCGGGAGCCAGCTCCTCACCGGCCTCCTCGCGTTCGGCACGACCGTGACCGTCACTCGCGTCGGATCCGGGACCGAGCACCCACTCGATGACATCCTCGAGGATCCCGGGCTGCTCGGAGGAGCCATCATCACCGGCGTCAGGGTTCCCCTCGGAGGTCGTACCGCCGCGGAACGCACGGGACGCACACCGATGGATCAGCCCATCGTGTTGGCCGTCGCCCACCGCAGCGAGGACGGTGCCCTTCGGCTGGCGATGTGTGGGGTGTCGACCCACCCGGTGATCGTCGATCCAGAGCGCATCGGGGATCTCGATCCACCGGCCGACTTCCGCGGTTCTTCGTCGTACCGACTGCACATCGCATCGGTGCTCGCCGGACGCGCGGTG
>JAWOGV010000207.1:0-4710 GCA_046496605.1 Acidimicrobiia bacterium
AGCAGGTTGAGTCCCCCTGACGCGCCGATGTCGAGCAACCTCACATCCCGCCGCTCCCGATCGAGCGCGAACATCAGGCCGGGGAGCAGGACTGCGCAGCGTCCGACCTCGTTCGTCTGTGGCGCCACCGACAGGGCATCGCGCAGGTACCCGATGTGTGCCCCGATCACGGCGAGGAATTCCGCTCCGTAAGTGGCCGGATCCGGTGATCCCCCGACCGACGGGTAGTGCCGTTCGAGCTCGGGAGCGAGGCCCATGAGGACGAGGCGGTGAACCCCGCCCATGAGTCGCAGTGCCACCGCAGCACTCGCGGGATCATCGGGGAACGCATCAACCACCTTGGCAACCGCGCCACCCGCGTCGAGATCATCGACCGCGACGGTCAGGAGGTCCCGGTACAGCGGGGATCCCAGCGCCTCGCACCAACCGATCTGGCGGATGAACGCCTCTCGGATCCGGTCGTGGCCGATCACCGACAACCAGCGTCTGTCATGGCGGATCGGCGGCAGGGGTCGCGAGCGGCGTGAGGAGATCACGAGTGTTGTTGGCGACCGTGTTCACGAGCGTCGAGACCGGGTACTGCTCCATGCGATCCGACGGGTACACGGACATCAGCGCCTCGAGTGCATCGACGTCATCGTTGTCCGGATCGAGCCATGCATCCCAGTTCTCGGAGGGCACGAACACGGGCATCCTGTCGTGGATCGGTGCGATCAGCGAGTTCGGTGTCCCCGTGAGGATCGTGGCGGTGAGGATGCGCTCGTCCGTTTCGGGATCCCTCCACGACGACCAGAGTCCGGCAGCGGGAAGGGGCGCTCCGTCGGCGGAGTGGATGAAATGGGGCAGCTTCCCCTTCACCTTGCGCTCCCACTCGTAGAAGCCGTCCATCGGGATGATGCATCGGCGCCTCGCGAACGACGCACGGAACATCGGCGCGGATGCAGCGGTCTCGGATCGGGCGTTGATGGCTCGGCTCCCGATCTTGACGTCCTTCGCCCACGCAGGCACAAGTCCCCATCGCAACGACGTCAGCACGCGCTCACCGCCATGGCGTGCGACCGCGTAGATGTGCTGGGTCGGTGCGACGTTGAAGTTCGCGGCGAGCGTCTCGGTTCGGATCACCTCGACGCCGAAGTGCTCCGCGTAGAACTCCGGCTTCTCAACCTGGACGAACCGGCCGCACATGCGCTGAGCGTACTCCGTCGCCGAACCGCCGACCGCCGACGCGAACCTTCGCGGTCAAGGGTCCTACCTTTACCGCCGATGAACGATCCCATGGTCCCCATCCCGTCTGCGGCGATTCAGTTCGCCAACGTCTCGAAGTCCTTCGGCAAGGTCACCGCGCTCGACGACGTGTCGTTCCATGCACCCGTGGGCTCCGTCACGGTTCTGCTGGGACCGAACGGAGCGGGGAAGACGACGACGGTGCGCCTGACGACGGGTGCGGTCGTCCCCAACTTCGGGGCGATCCTGGTGCTCGGCATGAACCCGCTCCACGAGGGCGACGAGATCCGCTCGCGCGTCGGCGTGGTCCCGCCGAAGCCGGCGTTCTACGACATGCTCACCGGATGGGAGAACCTCCAGTTCGCCGCGACGATCTTCGGCGCGACGGAGACCTCCGCCCGATCGGCTGCAGAGCGCTTCGGAATCGACCACGCCCTCGGCCAGGAGGTCGGTGGCTACTCGACGGGGATGCGCACCCGCCTCGCCCTTGCGCGCGCGGTGATCCACGATCCCGAGCTGCTCATGCTCGACGAGCCGACGGCGGGACTCGACCCCGAGTCCTCGAAGGCGGTCCTCGAGCTGATCAGGGAGATGGCAGGCGTCGGCCACACGATCGTGATGTGCACACACCTCCTTCACGAGGCCGAGGGGATCGCGGACCAGGTCGTACTGATGGAGGAGGGCTCGGTTCGCGCCGCTGGGAACCCGATGGAGCTCGCCCGAACGTACATGCCGGACCCGATCGTCGTCATCGACGCCGAGGATCGATCATCCCTCGACTTCATCGACGCGCTCGACGGCGTCATCGCGACCCGTTGGGATTCCTCGCTCCACGTGACGATCGACCACACGGACCGCATCCCCGACATCGTGATCGAGCTCGTCAAGCGCGGCGTGCGCCCGACACGGGTCGAGCCACTGACACCGACGCTCGAGGACCTGTACTTCGAGATGCAGCGCACCCACAGGCAGTCCGTATGAGGTGGTCGATGGTCAAGGCGGTGATGCGAGCGGACCTCGTCCGGTTGTTCAAGTCGAAGGACTACTGGATCCCCCTCGTGCTGCTCGCGAGCATGTTCTTCGTGATCCTGCCCGCCATCCTCCTCGGCTCGCTCGCCTTCGTCCGCGAGGGGGGGATCGTCACCCAGATCGGCGACATCGTCGGTTCGCTCCCCGACCGGCTTCAGGACAACATCGAGGGCCAGACGCCCCAGGCGCGAGCGGCCTATGCCTTCGCGGTCTACCTCCTCGCCCCCATCGCGATCATCGTCCCACTGACGATCTCATCCGCCGTCGGCGCCAACTCGATCGTCGGTGAGCGCGAACGAGGCACCGGGGAGTTCCTCGCCCACAGCCCGTTGACGGTCCATGAGATCTACGTGGGCAAGCTGCTCGCGTCGCTCATTCCGGGGTACGCGGCGGGCATCATCGGCTTCGGCCTCTACTCGCTCGTGGTCAATGTCATCGTCGGCCCGCAGCTCGGCCGATGGTTCTTCCCGACGATCGGCTGGTTGTTCCTCGTCCTGTGGGTCGTGCCGCCGTTCATCGCGATCGCCCTTGCAATGATCCTGAGGCTCTCGGCACGGGTGCGCTCCGCAGCGTCGGCGCATCAGGCGTCGAGTCTCGTCACCCTCCCCGTCATCCTCATGAGCTACATCGTGGCATCGGGTCTGCTCTACAGCCCCGTGCTCTCGGCGTTCGGTGCCGGTGTGATCGCCTGGATCATCGCAGGCCTCCTCCTCGTGTCGGGTGCACGTTCGATCCGGAGGGAGCGTCTGCTCGGCGTGTCCGCGGACGCGTGACCCGGTGCCCGGCACCGCTCAGGGTGCCGTGAAGGTCCCGGTCACCGGGAGCCACGAGGGCTCACCGAACATGAACCACGCATCGGCGACCCCGGCCGTGTTCGTGAACCGCAGGAACGCCGTGGTCCGGTCGGGCCGATACACCGCCGGCGTGTCCATCCCGTCGTGGTTCCAGTCGTTGGCGACGAGGATGTCCCCCGGATCGCCGAAGATGAACTCGGCGTCGGCCGCTCCCTGGGTGTGCGAATTGCGGTAGTAGACGAACCCGGTCGACTCGCGGTGCAAGCCGATGGTGTCGATGCCGTCGCCGTCGAAGTCCCCGACGAAGGGCTTGTCGCCGGGGTCGCCGAAGACATAGTCGAGGTCCGCCGCCCCGAGACCGAGATCGCCGTCACCCAGCCGGTTGATGATGTAGAACCTCGCTTCGGCCGGTCGGTAGATCGACACGGTGTCGAAGCCGTCACCGTCGAAGTCGCCAGCGATCGGGATGTCGCCCGGATTCCCGAAGAAGAACCGGATATCGGCGACTCCCTCCGTGTTGGTGTTCCTGAGGTACACGTACCCGTCCGATTGCCGAGACAGGCCCGGGGTGTCGACGCCGTCGCCATCCCAATCACCCATGAACGGGACGTCGCCTGGATTCCCGAAGAAGAACTTGTCGACGAAACCGTCGGGGTGTCGCAGGTGCCACATGCCTTTGTCGGGGTCCACGAGCCCGAAGGGATACGGGTTCACCGGTTGCCACGCAGCGGAGGACCCCTGCACGACCCTGACGAGGTCAGTGCCAGATGTGGTCATCGTCCAGATGTACGACGGGCCCGCCATGGCTTCCTCCGAGCGGCTGATGGCGAGGCGGTCGCCGGTCGGGGAGAATGAAACGCCTCCCCAGACGTGGTAGTCCGTGATGAGTGTGGTCGACGATGACCCGTCGAGGGAGGCGACGGTCAGGCTCGTAGGTGGGTTCATCCAGAACGTGTTGAAGACCAGCTCCGTTCCGTCGGGAGACACGTCGAGTCCAGCCAGGTAGTTCCCATATGGATCGAGGGCCACGCTCGTGGCCCCGGTCACGACGTCGACGGCCATAATGTCCATGCCGTGACTGATCGGGGTGGCGGGCGTACGCGACCTCGCGAAGTAGATCGATGCCCCGTCGGGTGACCACACGGGTACCGAATCGTACGATGTCGAGAACCCACTCATGGACGTCCAATCCCCCGGATCCGTGAGCACCGTGACCTCGAGGTCATCGTGGAGGTCCACCACGGCGATGACTGTCGTCGGTAGGCCGTTGTCGACACCGATCGCATCCATCACGAAGGCGATCCGCCGTCCGTCCGGTGACCATGTCGGGTCCCATCCCGATGGCACGACCTCGTGGCTGGAGCCTCCTTCGGCGGGCATGACCCAGACGCCCCTCACGATCTGCGGCTCGTCCGCATCGGGATCGAGCACGGCTCGCGTGAAGGCGATCCATCGGCCATCGGGCTTCCACGCGGGATCCATGTCGTCGATCGTCCGGCCGTCGTCGGTTTGGTGCGTGTTCGTGAGGTTCCTCGGATCGGAACCGTCGGGGTTGACGGAGTAGATCTCGAGGTCGCCGTCGACGTCGGTGACGTATGCGATCCTCCCATCCTCGCCCGAAACGGTTGCACCCGCCTCCGCAGGGAGCACCACCATCGCGGTG
>JAWOGV010000220.1:0-4178 GCA_046496605.1 Acidimicrobiia bacterium
CGTTGATGAAGCCTTCCCCCGTGATCTGGACCCGAGCCGATGCGTAGCCGACCTCGCGCAGATCGGCGCGAATGTCCTCGACCGTCGCGCCTGTGGTGTTCTCGACCGTCACGATCACTCCGCCCGTGAAGTCGATGCTCAGGTTGAACGGGCGAAAGAGGATCAGGAGAAGCGACGCGACGATGAGCGCACCCGACACGGCCAACGTCTTGCGGGAGGCCGCGATGAAGTCGAATCCGGTCTCGCCGCGGTACATCCGGGTGAAGATGCTCATGGTGCCACCTCCGCGAGGTCGTCGGAATGGACGATGTCACCGCGGCCCATGGCGCCGCGTATCGAGAATGCCCCACCGTCACCGAGCGGTCCCCTGCCGAGCAGATACGTCGCGGGACGCGTGAAGAAGTAGGCCACGAAGACGTCGATCACCGTCGCGATCCCCAGGGTGAGTGCGAAGCCCTTGACCTGGCCGATCGCAAGGACGTACAGGAGCACCGCCGCGAGCAGCGTCACGGTGTCGCCCTTGAGGATCGTCGAGAATGCGGACTCGAAGGCATGGCCGATGGCTCCCCGTAGGCCCCGACCGTGTCGGAACTCCTCCTTCGTGCGCTCGAAGTAGACGATGTAGGAGTCTGACGTGATTCCGATCGACACCACGACACCCGTCACACCAGCGAGGGTGAGCGTGGTCCCGTTCACCTCCCCGAGCAGGATGATCGCACCGATCAGGTACGACCCGAAGACGGAGAGCCCGACGATCGCGAGCAGGCCGAGGGCGCGGTAGTAGAACACCAGGTAGCACGAAACCAACAGCAGCCCGATCATGCCGGCGATGAGGCCTGCTCGCAGGGAGTCCTCGCCGAGGGATGCAGACACGGACTCGACCCGCTCGCGCTCGAAGGTGGTCGGGAGGGCACCGTAGCGCAGCAACGCAGCGAGGGACTCTGCCTCCCTCTGCGCGTTCTCCCCTCCCCCGACGGTGATGATGACGCCAGCGGGGTCGAGGCCCTGGCCCGTCGGCACGTCGGATGCGATCGTGGGTGCCGAGAAGACGTCACCGTCGACGACGATCGCCATTTGGCGCCTGGGATCGCCCGGCGGGTATGTCGAGAGGTATGCGGTGGCCTCCCGGAACTTCTCGCCTCCCTCGCTGGTGAACTCCGGCACGACGACCCACTCGCCGCCGACCCCTGTCGACGAGAACTGTGCAGACGCACCGGCGATGTCCGAGCCTGTCGGGAACTCGACGGATGTTCCGTCCTGGAACTCGACGGTGATGCCGCCGACCTCGTACACGAAGTTCGTCTCCCGCTCGGCGAGCAGCGAGCGCAAGGCGATGTCGTCGACGATCGAGAGCCCTGTCGCCGCATCGGTGGCGTTGAGCGGCGCGAGGATGGGGTTGACGGTGTCGTCACCGTCGGGAAGGACCGATTCGGGATCGCTGAGCACAGGGGACGCGGCGTACTGTGCGATCACGGGCCGGAACGACAACTGACCGGTCGTGCCGACCGCCTGGAGCGCGCGTTCGCGATCGTCAACGCCCGGAAGCTGAACGACGATGGCACGGTCCCCCACGACGGCGACCTCCGGCTCCTGGACACCTCCGAGGTTCTCGATGCGGAGTCGCATGATGTCGGCAGCCGTCTCGAGCGTCGCAGGATCAGTGCCTTCGGGGGCAACGAGCGTCACGGCGAAGCCGCCCTGGAGGTCGAGGCCGAGTCTGGGAGCCCACCCGATGGCCAGCATCGTGGCGAGCGAGCCCCACGCGAGGGCGACCGTGATGATCAGTGTCGTCCACGCCTTGCGACGGCTCACGAGCCGTCTCTGTCGATTCGCTCAGCCACGGCGCGCTTGACGACGCGCATTGTCTGGCCACCGATATCGATGGTGAACGTCTCGTCGTCCTCCCCCACGACGGAGCCGAGGATTCCACCGATGGTTCTGACGTTGTCGCCGATCTGGATCTCGGAGCGCAGCTGTTCCATCTTCTTGGCACGACGCCGCTGCGGAAGGATCAGGAGCACGTAGAACAGGCCTCCGAGGATCACCAGGGGGAACAGGAACGCGAGCGCTGAACCGCCCTCGGCGGCTTCCTGGGCGAGGATGAGTTGCGGTGCGACGGCGAGCACGCGGACGCCTCCGTTCGATGTCGCAGAGTCTTTGGATCGAACGCGATGCTAGCCGGGGGGCTGACCAACTCCATGACTGCGTCGTGTCACGAGTTCCTCCGACCACGTCGTGAAGCTTCCATCGGCGATCGTCGACCGGATGTCGGCCATGAGGCGATACATGTATGTCAGGTTGTGCAGGGTCAGCAATCGGAGGCCCGTGAGCTCCCTGGTCCTGTGCAGGTGGCGCAGGTATGCCCTCGAGTGTCGTGTGCATGCCGGGCACGGGCAGTCGTCCTCGATCGGTCGGCTGTCGGCGTTCCACGCCTTCTGCTTCACTGACACGTCCCCGAGCCTCGTGAGGGCCTTGCCGTGGCGTGCGAGGCGCGTGGGGATGACGCAGTCGAAGAGGTCGACTCCCCGACCGACCGCGTCGATGATGCCTTCGGTGTCGCCGAGGCCCATCACGTACCGCACGGCGCGTTCAGGGAGCTCCGGCACGACTGCCTCGATCGCGCGTGCCCTGTCGATAGCGCTCTCCCCGACCGCGAGTCCTCCGATCCCATGACCGGGAAATCCGAGCTCGGCGGTCTCGCGCGCCGAAATCGCCCGAAGTTCGGGATCCGCTCCTCCCTGGACGATCCCGAAGAGTGCACGATCGGTGCAACGTTTCGCTGCGTGCGCACGCTCTGACCACCGAAGGGTTCGGTACATCGCCGACTCCGCATCCTCCCTGGAGGAGGGCAGGCGGACGGGCACATCGAGCACCATCGCGATGTCCGACCCCAGCATCTCCTGCACGTGCACCGCCCTCTCCGGGGAGAGCTCGACGCGGGATCCGTCGTAGCTCGACCTGAACACGAGCCCGTCCTCGGTGATCTGCGGTTCGAGACTCAGGACCTGGTAGCCACCGGAATCGGTCAGGATCGGCTTGTCCCATCCCATGAATCGGTGGACACCACCGAGATGCTCGACGACATCGGCACCCGGTCGCAGCATCAGGTGATAGGTGTTCGCGAGGACGATGTCGGCGCCAAGGCGCTCCAGGTCCTCCGAGTCCAGGGTTCGAACGGTCGCGCGCGTGCCGACGGCCATGAAGTTCGGGGTCGGCACGGAGCCGTGGGGTGTCACGAGTACACCGGATCGGGCGCCGTCGGCAGTCGCAGTCTGGGTCCACGTCACGGCATCGGTCACCGGTCGACCTCGATGTACATGGCATCGCCGAACGACAGGAATCGGAACCCGTGTGCGATCGCATGGTCGTATGCCACCCTCCACCGGTCACCCATGAGGGCGCCGATCATGACGAGGAGCGTGGTTCGTGGCGCATGGAAGTTCGTCAGGAGGCCATCGACGACCCGAACGTCGTATCCAGGGGTGATGAAGAGGCTTGTCGATCCGGTGTACGCACCGATCCCGCCATTCACGTCGGCCACGGACTCGAGGGTGCGTGCGACCGTCGTACCGACCGCGATGATGCGACCTCCAGCGGCTCGGGTTCCGTTGATGATCCGCACCGCTTCGTCGCCGACGACGATCTCCTCCGTGTGCATGGTGTGGTCAGAGACGACGTCCACCACCATGGGACGGAACGTGTCGAGACCAATGCGAAGCTCAACCTCGGCGAATACAACGCCTTTGCGCAGCAGTGACGCGACGACTCCCTCGGTGAAGTGCAGCGCTGCCGTGGGAGCCGCAGCCGATCCGGTCTCCCTCGCGAAGATCGTCTGATAACGCTCGGGATCGGGGAGATTCCCGTGGAAGTACGGGGGAAGGGGGACGACGCCCACGGTGTCGAGGAGGTCCTCGAAACCATCCGACGGTTCGATTGCGATCGTTGCGACACCGTCGACCGGGTCCGTGAGGAGCGTCGCGATCCTGTCGCCGACACGCACCGCTGCATGCATTCGCAGTCTCCGGGACGGCCGCAGCATCGCTTCCCATCGCGTGGCGTCGAAACGACGCGTCAGCAGGACCTCGATCCCGCCGCCCGTGTCCTCACGTGTTCCTCGAAGTCGCGCGTGACGCACCCGTGTCGTGTTCACGACGAGGCAGTCGCCGGGTTCGAACAGC